>DATARC010000235.1:0-4885 GCA_036264335.1 Candidatus Dormiibacterota bacterium | reverse complement strand
AAGCGCAGGCGCTGTGCGTTGAGGCCCATGACGTCGGTGTACCAGCGCATTCTTTCTGTCCGCCAGTAGTCGAACCACTCGTCGTCCTGCTCGGGCTTGACGAAGAACTCCATCTCCATGAGCTCGAACTCGCGCACGCGGAACACGAAGTTGCCCGGCGTGATCTCGTTGCGGAACGCGCGGCCCTGTTGGGCGATGCCAAACGGAACGCGCACTCTTGACGAGTTCAGCACGTTCTTGAAGTCGACGAACATGCCCTGGGCCGTCTCCGGCCTCAGATAGACAGTGGATGAGGAGTCCTCCACCGGTCCGACGTTGGTCTTGAACATCAGGTTGAACTGACGCGCCTCGCTGAGGGGGCCGCCACACTCGGGACATCTGTCGCCGGTGACGTGGTCCGCGCGCCAGCGTTTCTTGCAGGTGCCGAGGCATTGGCGCAGGGGATCGACGAAGTTGGTGAGATGACCCGATGCCGCCCAAACCTCGCTGGGCATGATGAGGGTGGAGTCGAGGCCGACGACGTCATCGCGCAGGTCGACCATGTGGCGCCACCACAGCTCGCGGATCGCGCGCTTCAGCGCCACACCATACGGGCCGTAGTCG
Organism: Candidatus Dormiibacterota bacterium; assembly: GCA_036264335.1. Lineage (GTDB taxonomy): Bacteria > Chloroflexota > Dormibacteria > Dormibacterales > Dormibacteraceae > Palsa-872. The sequence continues at coordinate 4,282 of DATARC010000235.1, read as the reverse complement.
TAAAACCCCGAGAGGCCCCCATAGATCTCGGCGCTGGGGAAGATGAAGCCGCGGCGCTTGGTGAGGGCCACGACTTTTTCCATGAGCTGGTCTCGAGGGACGGCCATCAGTTCCTGATTCTCATTTGGTGCAGGAACTGTAGCGATTTCAGGCGCCGGTCCAGGTGGTGTTCCAGCTGCGCCGTTAACACCCCCTCTATCGCATCGAGCAGCATCGGGTCCATCTTTAGACGCCGATATGTCGCTATGTCCCCACTTGCCATCAAGCGCAGCACCTTGATCGCCGCCAGCGGAACCCGGCTCATGCCCGGCAGCGCACAGCTGTCGCACAGGAACCCCCCCGCCGCAGCGCTGAAGGCCGCCGGTTTGGCGGGTAAGGGCTTCTCGCACGACGTGCACACCGCCAGCTGCGGCGCGTATCCGAGCAGATCGAGCGCGGCCATCATGAAGTACGCCGAGGCGCGCCTCGGGTCGGTCTCGCGCGCCAGCTCGTCGAGCGCCATGACCGTCAGCTCGTACACACCGTCGACCGGATGGCGGTCCTCGCACACACGCTCCGCGAGCTCCGCGATAAGCGCAGCGTGCGACATCACCTCGACATCGCCGGGGATCCTGAGGCCGGGCAGCCGCTGCACCTGCGCGACGACGTCGAGCTCCCCCCTCCCCTTCGCCAGCAGCAGATCGACGTGGCCGTACAGCTCGAGGGACGGTCCGAGCTTGCTCTCCTGCCGGCGCACGCCCTTCGCGATCGCGCCGACCTTGCCATGGGTGCGGGTCAAGAACGTGAAGATGCGGTCGGCCTCGCCGTAGTCGAGCTTCCTGAGCACGACAGCTCGCTCGCGGTAAGTGGGCAGGCTAGCCCTCCGCGGCTTGCGCCTCGGCGCGGTCCCTGTCGCTCTGCGACGGCTTCTTCAGGCCGGCGGCGACCAGGGTCTCTTCCGGCCACGGCACGTCGGCGGTCAGCCTGACCCACTCGATGCGGCGTCCCTTCACCTTCTCGACCGTCCAGGTCGCGCGGCCGCCTTTGAAGGAATCGCCGGCGCTCGCGATATGGCCGAGCTGCGCGTGGACGTAGCCGCCGACGGAGTCATAGTCACCCGACTCCTCGATCGCCAGGCCGAGGCGTGAGTTCAGCTCCTCGAGCGGGAATCGCGCGTCGACGCGTGCCTCATGGTCGGTGAGCACCACGAGCTGCTCCTCCTCGGCGGAGTCGTACTCGTCTCGTATCTCGCCGACGATCTCCTCGAGCAGGTCCTCGAGCGAGACCAGGCCCGCGGTGCCTCCGTATTCGTCGAGCACGATCATCATGTGCACCTTCTCGGTGCGCATCTCGTGCAGGAGCTCGTCGACCTTCTTCTGCTCAGGCGTGAACTTGATGGGGCGAAGGATCTTCTCGATGTCGAACTCCTGCGACGTGCTCAGTGTGAAGTAGAGGAGCAGATCCTTGGTGTGCATGAGACCGATCACGTGGTCGATGTCGGCGTCGTAAACGGGCAGGCGGGTGTGCCGGTGCTCCTTGAACACCTTGACGATGTCCTTCAATGACGCGTGCTTCTCGATGGCGATGATGTCGGTGCGGGGCACCATGATCTCGCGCACCGTCTTGTCGCCGATCTCGATGATGCCGTGGATCATCTGGTGCTCCTGCTCCTCGATCACGCCCTGCTCCTCTGACACGTGCAGCAGGGTCAGCAGCTCCTGCTCGGTGAGGTACGGGGCGCGCGCGGCGCGTCCGCCGGTGAGCGCGCGCGAGACGATGGTCACCGCCCACAGCACTGGACCGAGGGCTGTCGCGAGGCGGTCGACCGGGCCGGCCGCGGCAAGGGCGACCCTTTCTGCGTAGCGGATGGCGAGCGTCTTAGGCGTGACCTCAGCAGCAATGAGGAGGATCACGGACAGGACGAAGGAGACGAGCAACGCCAGCCACAGATGCCACTCGTTGGGGACGCCCCAGCTGATAAAGAGCGAGTCGGTGAGCAGCGTCGTCGCGGTCGACGCGACGATGAGGGCCAGCGTGTTGGTGAACAGCACCGTCGACAGGTAGCGGTTCGGATCCGCGCGCAGGCGTTGCAGAATGCTGGCGGCCTTGCTGCCCTGCTCGGCCAGGAACCTGACGCGGAGCCGGCCGACCGACGTGAGCGCCGTCTCCGTTCCGCTCGCGGCGGCGGCCACGAAGAAACAGATGATGAGCACGATTAGTTCGAACCACTCTGTTGCGTTCACAGCGGGTGGATTATCTGAAGAGCTCGCTGACGCTCCGGTTCTCGTGCACCCGGATGATCGCCTCCGCGAGCAGAGGTGCCACCGACAGCACCGTGATCAGGCCTGACTCGAGCTTGTCGGGCGAGATGGGCACGGAGTCGGTGACTATCACCTCGTCCACCTGCGCCTTCTTGAGTCGCTCGATCGCATTGCCGGTGAGGACGGGGTGGGTGGCCGCGATGAGGACCTTGCGCGCGCCCTGGTTTCGCAGCGACTGGGCCAGTTTGGAGATCGTGCCGCCGGTCGTGATGATGTCCTCGACGACCACGCAATCCCTTCCTTTCACGTCTCCCGAGACCGCGATCATGTCGACCTCGTCGTCGCCGGTGCGCCGCTTGTAACCGAAGGCGATCGGCGCCTTCAGCTGGTTGGCGACGAGCTCGGCCCTCCGGCCGCCGCCCGCATCGGGAGCGACCACGGTGAGGTTCTGCAGGCCGAGGGTGAGCAGGTACTCGGAGATGATCCGGTGCGGGGACAGGTGGTCGGTGGGGACGTCGAAGAAGCCCTCGATGGCTTCGGCGTGGAGGTCGAGCAGGAGCAGGCGGTCGGCACCGGCGAGGGTGATGAAGTTCGCCACGAGCTTGGCGGAGATGGGCTCCCGCGGCTGGGTCTTGCGTTCCTTGCGCGCGTAGCCGTAGTAGGGCACGACTGCGGTGACCCGTCCGGCGCTCGCTCGCCGAAGCGCGTCGAGGATGATGAAGAGCTCCATGAGGTGCTCGTTGACGGGCGGGCAGGTGGGCTGGATGACGAACACGTCGTGGCCGCGCATCGAGTCTTCGATCTTGACGTTGATCTCGCCGTCAGGGAACCGCCTGAGCCTCGCGTCGGTGATGGGGACCTGAAGCTGGTCTGAGATCAGCTGGGCCAGGCCCGGGTTGGCGCTGCCGCCGATGAGCTTGAGGGCGCCCCATGGCGAGGCCTCTTCGCCTGTGAACTCGACGGCGGTGGTCAGCCTGCCGATCACTTTGCAATCATCCGGAGGTTCACTTTGCGTCGTCCACGGTTTTCTTGCGTATCACCCTAGCGGGAACTCCGACCGCTGTGGCGCCGTCGGGGACGTCCTTGGTCACCACCGAGCCCGCCCCGGTGCGGGAGCCCTTGCCCAGTTTGACGGGGGCGACGAGCATGGTGTCGACACCGACGAACGCGCCGTCGCCGATCACAGTGCGGTTCTTCTTCGCGCCGTCGAAGTTGGCGGTGATCGTGCCGGCGCCGATGTTGGCGTCCTCGCCGAGGTCGGTGTCGCCCAGGTAGGAGACGTGCGGCACGGCACTGCCCCGTCCGACTCGGGTTCTCACGAGCTCGGCGAAGGTGCCGATGTGGACGTCCTCCTTGATCTCGGTGCCTGGTCTCAGCTTGGCGAAGGGGCCGCAGTCGGAGCGATCGCCGATCTTCGCGTCCTCTATATAGACGTGAGGGCCGATGCGGCACTCCTGGCCGATCTCCGAGCTGCCCTTGATCACGGTGAAGGGCTCGATGGTGGTGTCCTGGCCGATGGTCACATTGGCGTCGATGAAGGTGGAGTCGGGGTCGGTGATGGTGACGCCGCCTTCTCGCATGTGGTGGTCCAGGATTCGCTTGCGCATGGTGGCGGTGGCTATCGCGAGCTTGGCTCGGTCCTTGACTCCGGTGGCTTCGTCGGGGTCGTCGATGGTGACGATGGTCGTTGGCTTGAGGTGCAGGAAGACGTCGGTGAGGTAGAACTCGCCCGCCTGGTTCTCGTTTGTGATGTGGCTCAGCGCCTCCATCAGCTTGGCTCCGTCGAAGCAGTAGATGCCGACGTTGATCTCGTGGTTGCCTTGCTTCAGCTCGTCGCTCGCGTCCTTGCGCTCGACGATTCTTTCGAAGTCGCCATTCGGGCCGCGGACGATGCGGGCGTCGTCCCTCGTGCTGTCCTCGACGCTGGCAAGGGTTGCGGGAGCTGCTTGTTCTTGATGGGCCTCGATCAGGCGTTTGAATGTTTGTGCCGTGATGAGAGGGGCGTCGCCGTTGGCGACGAGGATGTCCTTGCCTTTCAAGTC
>DATARC010000221.1:0-2742 GCA_036264335.1 Candidatus Dormiibacterota bacterium | reverse complement strand
TCGCGTCCTTCATCTCGGTGGCGACCAGAGCGGTCACACGCTGATGGCTTTCGTGCACGCGGCGATCGACCGCGAGCCAGGCATCACGCGGTTCGCTGCGCGGCTCCATTCCCTCCTCGGTGACGGGGTGTGCGAAGGCGCAGAATTCTCGGGCGGACTGACGGTTCGTGCGGGGGCCACGATCCTCGCCACCGGGGGTTATGCCGGTCTGTACGAGCGAACCACCAACAGCCGTCTCAGCAACGGCAAAGGCATCCTCGAGGCAGCGCGTGCCCGCGCACTTGTCGCCGACCTGGAGTTCGTCCAGTTTCATCCGACGGTGTTTGCCGGACCGCATCCGTTCCTGATCACCGAGGCCTTGCGCGGGGCAGGCGCATACGTGGTTGACGCAGCCGGCGAGCGATTCATCGATGAGCTCCTCCCGCGTGACCAGGTGTCGGTGGCGCTGGCTCGGCACCGCGGCCCGGCGTTCATCTCGGCGATGCACATGGACCCTGAGGTGCTGCGTTTGAGCTTTCCCAACTTCATGCGCAACTGCCGCCATGCCGGTGTCGACCCGCTTCGCGAGCCCGTGCCGATCACGCCGGCCGCGCACTACACGATGGGTGGCGTGGCGACCGACCTCGACGGCCGGGCATCCATACCGGGGCTGTTCGCCGCCGGTGAGTGTGCGCGCACCGGCGTCCACGGCGCGAACCGATTGGCGAGCAACTCTCTGCTGGAGGCAGCCACGTTCGGGCGGCGGGCCGCCGCGGCGGCTGCGGCCACCACGCCAGTTGCAGGCTCAGCCCGCCCGCGAGCTCACGTGTGGAGGCGTGGCGAGCTCAGCCTGCTCGAGGTCCGGCGCATCCTGGATTCCGCCGCAGGCGTTCAGCGCAGTGGGCGTGGTCTCGCGAGCGCTCTGCGGACATTGCGGTCAGGCACCAGCTCCGCAACCGCGGCCGACGCGGCCGAGATGGCATCGATGATCTGCGCGGCCGCCCTGGCCCGACCACTCAGCCTGGGCGCGCACCAGAGGCTCGACCAGCCGGCGCCGATCGCCGTCTAGCGCTTCAGGGCGCGGTAGGTCCTCACCTCGCCGACGATGGCAACGGCTGAGAACGCGACGAACATGACCAGGCCGACGACCGCAAGAAACGCGCCGGTGGTCCCGGCCCAATCGGTGGCGCCGAGCCCGATGACCAGAATGCCGAACGACGCAATGACGTTGGAGTAGGTCCTGATGCCGGCTCGCGATGCCGCATAGCCCGGCGCCAGGGTGCCCAAGGAGCGCGATGTCAAGTTCTTGATCAGGAAGTCGGCCGCAACCTTGGTGTACAGGACTCCGCCCGCAAGCAGAATTAACAAACCGAGCGCTGAGATCATCCTGCCGGGTATGTTGCCACGGTCAATCCGGCCCGGCACCTACGATTCACTGCGTGCCAATAGTCAATCAGTCCCTGGTGCGGAACTTCTGCATCATCGCGCACATCGATCACGGGAAGTCCACGCTGGCCGACCGGCTCCTCGAGTTCACCAACTCGATCAGCAAGCGAGAAATGCAGGACCAGGTTCTCGACACGATGGACCTCGAGCGCGAGCGCGGGATCACCATCAAGCTGCAGGCGGTGCGCATGACCTATCCCGCCCGCGATGGTCAGACCTACGAGCTGAACCTCATCGACACGCCTGGCCACGTGGATTTCGCATACGAGGTGTCGCGGTCGCTGGCCGCGTGCGAGGGCGCGATCCTCGTCGTCGACGCCGCGCAGGGCATCGAGGCGCAGACGCTCGCCAACCTCTACCAGGCGGTCGAAGCGGGCCTCACGCTGGTGCCCGTCGTCAACAAGATCGACCTCGACGCCGCACAGCCTGAGATGGTTGCGGAAGAGATTGCCGACGTCACCGGCATTCCGCGCGACCAGGTCATCTTCGCATCCGCCAAGCAGGGCATCGGCACCCAGGAAATCCTCGAGGCGGTCATCGCGAGAGTGCCGCCTCCGCGCGGCGACCCCGCTGCTTCGCTGCGTGCTCTGATCTTCGATTCTCACTACGACACCTACCGGGGCGTCATCACGTACGTGCGCGTCGTCGACGGGCAGATCATTCCCCGAGCCAAGATCCGGATGATGAACACCGGCAAGGTCCACGAGGTCGATGAGGTCGGCTGGTTTGCCCCCGGCCCGAGGCCCGCGGACAAGCTGACGGCCGGCGAGGTCGGCTATGTCACGGCTGCGATCAAGAACGTGATCGACGCGAGAGTCGGCGACACGATCACGACGGCGGAGAACGGGGCGGCGACCCCGCTGCCCGGCTACCGCCAGGTCAAGCCGATGGTCTTTGCCGGGCTTTTCCCAACCGACTCCGAGCAGTTCGGCGACCTCAAGGAAGCGTTGGAGAAGCTCCAGCTCAACGACGGCGCGCTCTCATTCCAGCCAGAGAACTCCGCGGCTCTCGGGTTCGGCTTTCGATGCGGATTCCTCGGCCTTCTGCACCTGGAGATCGTCCAGGAACGCCTCGAGCGCGAGTTCGAGCTCGACCTCATCACCACGGCACCGACCGTCGAGTACCGCGTGACGCTCAAGAAAGGCGGAGTGATCGAGGTCGACAACCCCGCGCTCATGCCTGACCCGACCATGATCGAGTCGATTGCGGAGCCCTTCGTCAAGCTTTCGATCATCGTTCCATCCAACTTCGTGGGCCCGATGATGGAGCTGTGCCAGGAGCGGCGCGGCGTCTACAGGCACCTGGAGCACAGGCCCG
>DATARC010000185.1:0-1757 GCA_036264335.1 Candidatus Dormiibacterota bacterium | reverse complement strand
ATGGCCGGCGGCGTCGGCGTCGAATCCAAGGACATCCTCGCCATGCCCCACTTCCTGATCGGAACGGTCGATGAGGTGGTGGAGGATCTGCAGCAGCGGCGAGAGCGCTACGGGATCTCATACGTGATAGTGCCCGGCGAGGCAGCCGAGGCCTTCGCGCCCGTGGTCACGCGTCTGACAGGTGCGTAGGGGCGTCATGTAAATTGGCTGACGATGGCCTCGAGTGAACAGGTGACGCTGAAGGGGCCGGTCACTGGGCGCGGGGCGGAGGTGCTCACGCCGGAGGCGCTCGAGTTCGTGGCGAGCTTGCAGCGCGAGTTTGGCGAACGCAGGCTGGAGCTCCTGCGCTTGCGCGACGAGCGGCAGGCCCGCCTGGACGCCGGCGAGTCTCCAACCTTCCTGTCCGACACGCGATCGGTGCGCGAATCCGACTGGCAGGTGGCTCCTCCCGCGAAGGATCTTCAGAACCGGCGGGTCGAGATCACCGGGCCGACTGATCGGAAGATGGTGATCAACGCGCTGAACTCGTGCGCGAAGGTGTTCATGGCGGATTTCGAGGACGCCAACACGCCGACGTGGGCGAACCTGGTCGAGGGCCAGGTCAACCTCATCGACGCCATCGAGCGGACTCTCGACTTCACGAGCCCCGAGGGCAAGCAGTACCGGCTCGATGCCACCGTGGCGACGCTGGTCGTGCGGCCCCGCGGCTGGCACCTGGAGGAAAGGCACGTGGAGGTCGGAGGCAAGCCCATCTCGGGCAGCCTGTTCGACTTCGGCCTGTATTTCTTTCACAACGCGAAGCGCTTGCTCTCCAAGGGCAGCGGGCCGTACTTCTACCTGCCGAAGCTCGAGAGCCATCTGGAGGCCCGGCTGTGGAATGACGTCTTCAACTTTGCGCAGGACGCGCTTGATTTGCCACGAGGCACGATCCGCGCGACGGTGCTCATCGAGACGATCCTGGCCGCGTTCGAGATGGAGGAGATCCTGTATGAGCTGCGCGATCATTCGAGCGGTCTGAACGCGGGGCGGTGGGACTACATCTTCAGCATCATCAAGAAGTTTCGGAACCGTCCGGACTTCGTCCTGCCCGACCGTGCCCAGGTGACCATGACGGTTCCATTCATGCGGGCGTACACCGACCTGCTGGTCAAGACATGTCACAAGCGCGGTGCCCACGCGATGGGAGGCATGGCCGCGTTCATTCCCTCGCGCCGCGACGCCGAGGTCAATGCCGTCGCGCTGGCCAAGGTGAAGGAGGACAAGGACCGCGAGGCCAGATCAGGATTCGACGGCACCTGGGTTGCGCACCCGGACCTCGTGGCCACTGCGACAGAGGCGTTCGACCACGTCCTTGGCGACCGGCCGAATCAGCTGGAGAAGCAGCGCCCCGATGTTGCGGTGACTCCAGCTCAGCTGATCGACGTGAAGGTGCCCGACGGCTCGATCACGGAAAACGGGCTGCGCCTCAATGTGAGCGTCGGGGTCCAGTACATCGAGTCATGGCTGCGGGGAGTGGGAGCGGCGGCGATCAACAACCTGATGGAGGACGTCGCCACTGCCGAGATCTCACGATCCCAGGTCTGGCAATGGATCCGGCATTCGTCACGGCTGAGCGAGGGCTCGCCCGTGACCGCGGACCTGGTGCGGGAGATCGCGGACGACGAGCTGGCCAAGGTCCGGGAGCGGCTGGGCGAGGAGCTGTGGGCTAAGGGCCGGTTTGCGGAGGCACGGCAGGTGTTCGAGGCGGTGGCGCTGTC
>DATARC010000094.1:0-2875 GCA_036264335.1 Candidatus Dormiibacterota bacterium | reverse complement strand
GGGCTCGGTGACAACGAGTACTACATCGCCTCGGACATCACGGCGATCATTCCCTACACCAAGCGCGTGCTCGTGCTGGGTGAAGGTGAGGTCGCAGCGGTGACACCTCTCGGCGCGCAGGTGTCGACGCTCGACGGCGTCAGCGTCGAGCCCAAGTTGATCCACGTCGACTGGGACCTCAGCCAGGCGCAGAAGGGCGGCTACACGCACTTCATGCTCAAGGAGATCCACGAATCCTCGGAGGCCGTCGCCAACGCCATGCGAGGCCGGCTCACTGACGACGGCATCGTGTCGTTCCGAGAGTTCGACGTGCCCGACGAGGAGATGCGGCGGTACCAAGAGGTTCTTCTGCTTGGCATGGGCACGTCACTGCATGCGGCGATGGTCGGCGAGTACGTGATCGAGGACTGGGCGGGCATTCCGGCCAAGGCCATGGACGCTTCCGAGTTCCGCTACCGGCGCCCGACTTTTTCCGAGGATGGTTCCCTCGCCGTGGTGATCACTCAGTCAGGTGAGACAGCCGACACGCTTGTCGGCCTGCACCAGGCGAAGCAGCGCGGCGCGCGGACCGTTGCCGTCACCAACGTAGTCGCCAGCTCGGCCGCGCGCGATGCCGACGGCGCCATCTACCTGCACTCGGGTCCGGAGATCGGAGTGGCTTCGACGAAAACGCTGCTCGCGCACCTTGTCAGCCTCTACCTCCTTGGCTTGCGGATCGCGACTGTCCATGGGCGCGTTTCGCTCGAGCGACGTCACGAGCTCGTCGAGTCGTTGCGTGCGCTGCCGGACCAGGTGGAAGGGATAGTCGCCCGTGAGAAAGAGATCGCGCAGATCGCCAAGAAGTACAGCCGCTACCGCAACTTCATGTACACAGGCCGGGGTCTTGGCTACGCGATCGCGCTCGAAGGCGCCATCAAGCTCAAGGAGATTTCGTACATCCACGCCGAGGGCGTCACTGGTGGAGAGCTCAAGCACGGACCGATCGCGATGCTCGACGAGAGCTTCCCGGTGATCGCGATGTGCACGACCAGCCCGACGAAAGACAAGATGGTCAGCAACGTGCACGAGATCGTGGCGCGCAACGCCCCGGTCCTGGCCCTGGTCACGGAGGGCGACCACTCGCTGGACGGAGTCGCGACGGACCTGTTCGTGCTGCCGGCGGTGGAAGAAGCCGCTGGAGCCCTGCTGAACACGGTGATGCTGCAACTGTTCGCGTACCACGTCGCGGTGGAGCTTGGCCAGGACGTGGACCAACCAAGAAACCTGGCTAAGAGCGTCACTGTCGAGTAAATAAGCAAGGCGCTCTCCCCGCTTCCTTCGGGGACCCGCGCCCGTGGTGCTGGGGGACGTGCCGAGCACCCAGCGCCCAAAGCCGACAATTAAGGGATGCAGCGCATAGGCGTGGACGCCGTCTCGGTCGACCGGATCGCGCTGGCGGTCAAGCGCTCCGGCCCGGGCTTCCTCAAGAAGGTCTACACCCCCGCCGAGGTCGCCTACTGCGCCGGCAACTCGGAACGCCTTGCCGGCCGCTGGGCGGCGAAGGAAGCGGTGATCAAGTGCTTCGACGGCACCGGCATCTGTTTCCCCCGCCGCCGTATCGAGGTCCTGTCCGGCGCCAGCGGCGCCCCCCGGGTCCGCCTGCTGGGCAACGACCGCGGCGCGCGGGTCGAGGTCAGCATCACCCACCACAGCGCCCTGGCCGTGGCGACCGCCCACCTGGAGATGCCGGACGTGGTCAATGACCTCCTGCCCGCTCCGGAAGCCACGGTGCTGCCGGACCGGCCTCGCGACGCCCACAAGGGCACCTTCGGCACTGTGGTCGTGCTCGCCGGAAGCCTCGGCTTCACCGGCGCCGCCTACCTTTCGGCCACCGCGGCGGCGCGCACTGGTGCCGGCCTCGTCCGGCTCCTGGTCGCCGAGACGATCTATCCGATCCTGGCGGCAAAGTGCACGGAGGTCATGGCGACGCCGATGCCGGAAGTGGCGCCAGGCGCGGTCGGCCACGCAGCGTACGACTCCGTGCTGCGGCAGCTGGCGACCGCCGAGGCCGGGGTGATCGGTCCGGGCCTGGGTCGCGACCGCTCCACATGGCGCCTTGTGCTGGATCTCGCGCAGCACGTCGCGTGTCCGCTGGTCCTCGACGCAGACGCCCTCAACGCGCTGGCGGACGCGCCCCGATCCAAATCGAAGCTCGGAAAGAACCGCGTTCTCACCCCGCACCCGGGCGAGATGGCGCGGCTCACCGGCAAGACAGTCGAGGCCATCGCCGCAGATCGTGTCGGCACAGCCCGCAAGGCGGCGAAGGAGTGGGGCGCGGTCGTGGTGCTGAAAGGAGCGAGAACCGTCGTCGCGCACCCCGATGGGCGGATCAGCGAGGATCCGCACGAGGTTCCCGCCCTGGCCACTGGCGGCACAGGTGATGTGCTGTCTGGGATCATCGGCGGCCTGCTCGCGCAGGGCTCGAACCCCTTCGAGGCCGCCGTGACCGGCGTGTACATCCACGCCGCCGCGGGACGGCGCCTGTCGCAGCGCCTGGGCGAATCCGGGCTGCTTGCCAGCGACCTGCTCCTGGAGATTCCGCTGATCATGAACGTGCTGCGGCAGGGCGGACTCTGACCACCGCACTGCGCTGGGCTGAGATCGACCTGGACGCCGTGCGCGCCAACACGGCGACGATACTCGCGCATCTGCCCAGGGGCACCAAGCTGTTCGCGGTCGTCAAGGCCAATGGGTATGGCCACGGCGCACAACATGTCGCTCGTGCCGCGCTGAGCGGAGGCGCCTGGGGGCTGGCGGTGGCGACCCTCGACGAAGCGGTCGCGCTCGACGGCCTGGTCAAAGCAGAACGTGTCCTGGTGATGGGCGGCCTGACCCC
>DATARC010000068.1:0-1925 GCA_036264335.1 Candidatus Dormiibacterota bacterium | reverse complement strand
GGGCACGTGGCACGTCCACGAAACCGTCCGCAAGACCTACGTCGTGTTCGAGTTCTGCTCACCGGCCTGACGTTTCCGAGCCGTCCCGATGAGCGTATTACCTGGCCTGCACTTGGCGTTCCACGAATGCCGAGATCGCGTCGAGAAGCTGTCCTGGCGTCTCGATCTGCGGCAGGTGACCGGTGTCCTTCAGAAGCTGGAAACGCGAGCCGGGTATCGATTTTGCAAAGGCGCGGCCGTACTCCACGTCGCCGATGCGATCGCTGTCACCCCAGACCACGAGAGTCGGGGTCGTCACGCCCGCCAGGCGCTGCTCGAGGCCGGCATCGCTCATGGCTCCTGCATAGACGGCGATGGCGGAGCGGTTGCCGGCCATCACCTGCAACGCCTCCGGCGAAAGCTTTGACGGATCGATACCGAACCGGTCAGGGTCGTGGTAGCTCTTCTCGGCGAGCTGCCTCGGGGTCAGCGCGAAGAAGTCGGCAACCGGGTGCCCCGGGACCTCGATTCCCACGCCGTCGACGATCACGAACCTGCTGATCCGGTTCGTGTCGAGCAGCGCCATCTCAGCCGCGATCCAGCCGCCGATCGAGTTGCCGATGACCGTCACGTCTTCCAGGTCCAGCTCAGCCAGCAGCGCGGTATACAGCGCCGCGAGGCCCCCAATGCTCGACAACGAATCGGGGCGCGGTGTGCCGCCAAAACCTGGATGCGTCGGTGTGATCACTCGCACGTTTCGCTGCCCGGCGAGCAGGTCGGCGAATGCGTTCACGGTGAGCGGCCCTCCGCCGCCGTGCAGCAACAGGAAGGGCTGACCCTCGCCGCGCTCCGTAAAGCTGAGCTCCACCGGCCCGACGCCGTCGACTGGAATCCTCTTGGTGCTGTTCATGCGAATCCCCCCAAATGGTGTTTCTAGATCAGTCACTTTATATCAGCTAGCTTAGATACGCAAGCTTAGATAGTGAGGTAATCTTGCACCGTGCCGGTCGCCCTCCAGGATCTCGGCCGAGCTGTCAAGCAGCTTCAGTACCGCCACCACCGTGGCATGGACCGCAAGCTACGGGAAATCGGGACGTCGCTGGCGCAGTGGGATGCCTTGCGCGCGATAGCCGCCCACCCTGGCTCGTCGGCGCACGCGCTGGCCGAGCTGACGTTCCAGACGGACCAGTCGTTCGGAGCTCTGGCCAACCGCCTGCTCAAGCTCGGGATGATCGAGCGCGTGGCTGGGCCTGGGCGGGCGATTCGCCACCGGCTCACCCCGCGTGGAGAAGCCATCCTTCGCAAGGGCCACGAGGTTGTCGGTCCGGTCCTCGAATCGTCGTTCGCCGCCTTGACCAGCCGCCAGCGCGAAGACTTCTACCGGCTGATCGGCCGGGCGCTGGTCGAGGGAACTCCTCCGCAACGGCTGGGGCTGTGAACGCCACCACCCCAGCAGGCGATCGTCAGGGGATCAGCGGCTGCGAAGCATCGACACAACCGGCGCCAGGTGCTCTGCGAATGCCGCCGGCACCGTCCAGTACGAGATGCCCAGCTTTTCCCGCCTTCGTTCCAGCTGCTCGCACATGGCGTCGGCATCGCCCCACAGCACGGAGGCCGCCCCGGCTGCGCGCAGCGCGTTCGTATCGAGTCCCTGCCGTGCCAGCCATGGAGCCGGCACATCTCCCACCGCGGTGAGGCTGTAGTTCACCTCGACGTTGTCGTTCGCGCTGCGTAGAAGCTCAACCCGCTCCAGGATGTCAGCATCGCTTGCCGCCGGCGGCAGGCTGAGCGCAACGGTCTGCGCGTAGCGCGCCGCCAGCTTCAAGCCGGCAGGGCCGGACGCCGCGACCAGAATGCGGACGCCCGCGAGCTCCGTTTTCACCATCTCGAGGAGCGCGATGAGCCGCTCGCGCTTGTCCGCACCCGTGCCGGCATCGAGGCCGGCG
>DATARC010000042.1:0-2492 GCA_036264335.1 Candidatus Dormiibacterota bacterium | reverse complement strand
GCGATCGACGGCAAGATCGGGCGTGTCCTCGTGTTGATGGCGGCGATGACCCCCGAGGACCTCGAGCGGACCGTCGACTTCCACAACCGGGAGGGCGACCGCCAGGCCCGAGTCGGGGAGCTGCTGCAGACCCTCATCGTGGCCCACCTCGAGGATCACATCCACCAGCTGAACGAGCTGGGGTAGGCCTCCGCTTCTAGGCGGCCGGTATTCCCACCAGCTGGCCGCAGAAGGCGCAGCGCCGGGCATCGATCGGAATCTCGCTCTGGCACTCAGGGCACTTCTTGGTCGTCGGGTCCGCCGGCGGCTCCTTCTTCGACCGCGCCATGAGCGCGGTGTAAGGCACGATGACCAGGAAGTAGATGACCGCGGCGACCAGCAGGAACGCGATCAGGGCGTTGATGAAATCCCCGTAGAGAAACTTGCTGTTGTTCACCGTGAATGACATCGCCGAGAAATCGGGCTGGCCGCCGATGGCGGCGATCAGTGGAGTGACCAGGTCCTTGACGAAGGCCGCGATGACGACGCCGAATGCGACGCCGATAACGACAGCGGTCGCGAGCTCGACGACATTGCCCCGCAGCAGGAAAGCCTTGAATCCTCTCACCGCACGACTCCTCGCTTAAAGATCACTGACCGACAGCACGACCTTCCCGAACTGCTCCGTATTGTCAACGCGCGTCAGAGCATCTTGCACTCGATCAAGCGGATACACGGTGTCGACCACCGGTCGGAGGCCGGCGTCGATCGCCTTCAACACAGCCTCGAACTCGGACGCATTGCCCATCGTCGACCCCAGAAGGTCGGCCTGGCGGAAAAATAGCCTGGGCATGGTGATCTCTGCTTTGACCCCCGACGTGGAGCCACAGGTCACGATCCGTCCGCCCATCGCCAGCGAGCGCATCGACTCGTCAAGGGTGGCCGGACCGACATGCTCGAACACCACGTCGACGCCGTCTTTGGTGGCTGCCCGGACGCCCTTGCTGAAAGCGCTCGAGTCGAAGACTGCGTCCGCGCCGAGCTCCAGGGCCCGCTTCCGTTTCTGCTCGGAGCGGCTGGTTGCCAGCACACGAGCGCCGAGATGCCTGGCAATCCCGATGGCGGCGACCGCAACCCCGGCGCCGGCACCGACCACGAGCACGGTCTCGTCCGCGCGCAACCGGGCACGGGTGGTGAGCATCCGCCAGGCGGTCAAGAACGTCAGCGGAAACGCGGCCGCCTCCTCCCACGAAAGCGCCTTCGGCTTGCGAAAAACGTTGCGGGCGTCGATGTGGATGAGCTCGCACGCGGTCCCGTCGGAGTGCTCCCCGAGGACGCCAAAGCTGGCGCACTTGACGTTCTCGCCGGCCCGGCAAAACTCGCACTCCCAGCAGCAGAGCGTCGGAAAGATGACGACTTCGTCGCCGGCCTTCCAGGTCGGATCGGTGGAGGCGTGGACCACGCCCGCGCCGTCGGCGGCAATCACTCTTGGCGGCGTGACCCGCTGCGCGCCGTGGGCGAGCCAGAGATCCAGGTGGTTGATCGATGATGCCTTGATCGCGACAGCCACCGTGCCGGCCTTGGGCTCGGTTCGGGGCCGCGTGCGAACGCGCACGCCGCTCGGGCCGGTCGGCTCCTCGTAAACCGCCGCGCGCCCCTGGCTCAGCACCTCTACCAATCTGGTCGAATCCGGTCCATTTGCGAAAGTTAACAAGATCCGCGGGGCGCCCGGAGGGTGGCGGTCATAGACTGAGGTCTCTCCTTCAAGGGCTATGCGCATCCTGGTCACCACCCTCACCCTCCTGACGCTGCTGCTGCACGCCGTCCCCGCACAGGCGGCGGACGCCCTGCCGCCCGGCCACCAGGCCAGCCCCTACGCGCGCTGGAGCTACCCGAGCCAGATGAGCTACGGGCCGATCGAGAACGGAGCCGGCAACACAGGGATGGCCCCAGCTGCCGGCGCTTTCCTCACGCTCCCATTCATGGGCCCCGAGTACATCACGTCGATCTTCGATCACTGCTCGCCGGACTATGGGATCAACGGCCACACGTGCCGGTACGACGGAGTCATTGCCTCGGCCAAGGTGGGCGGGCCGGATCCCACGTTCGATGCCGGGTACGCCCAAACTCCGGGCGGCCAGGACTACGTCTACTACGACGGACACGACGGCTATGACTACGGCCTCTATTACGAACCGGTGGCGGCCGCGGCCGGAGGCGTGGTGATGCTTTCCGGATGGGCGGTGCCCTCGTGCCACAGCTGCCTCAGCGGATTGACGATCGAGATCAACCACGGCAACGGATTGCTGTCCTACTACGGGCACCTGTCGCAGCTGTACGTCTCCGTCGGAGAGACGGTGCGACGCGGCCAGGTCATCGGCCTGTCGGGCAGCACCGGCACGGCGACGGGGCCGCACCTCCACTTCGGCATCTACCACATCGGTGGAGGCGGCCCGGTCGATCCATACGGATGGGGCGGCTCGTATCCAGACCCCTATTCGAACGACGTCGGT
>DATARC010000008.1:0-67091 GCA_036264335.1 Candidatus Dormiibacterota bacterium | reverse complement strand
CGGAGATCGCCAACGAGTCGATCATCGAGGCGGTCGACTCGCCGCTCCCCTACATGCACGCACGGGGTGTGGCTTACATGGTCGACAACTGCTCGACCACGGCGCGAGTCGGGTCGCGCAAGTGGGGACCGCGGTTCCAGGCGATGCTCGAACAGGTGGCGTTCCCGACGATGACGGATCGCGACGCGACGCCCGAGGACATGCCCGATGGCTTCCTCACCCACCCGGTCCACGAGGTGCTGCACCGGCTGAGCGCGATGCGCCCGCCGGTCGACATCGCAGTGAAGTAACAAGAGGGAACCCAGTGGGTTCCCTCTCGTCGAGCGTGCGGCTCCGCCGCAGGCTCCGCTCTCTTTCCGGACTGAGGAAGCGATTGTTTCAAAGAGTGTCTCCTAGCGATGTTCTGGCGTAGTTGAGTACAAGGTCATGGCCGGGGGAACCCCGGCCAACCCTGCGACGCTGGCGGAGGTTATAGGTACGTTTCTGAAGTAACAAGAGGGAACCCCGTGGGTTCCCTCTCGTCGAGCGTGCGGCTCCGCCGCAGGCTCTGCTCTCTTTCCGGACTGAGGAAGGGATTGTTTCTAAGAGTGTCTCCTAGCGATGTTCTGGCGTAGTTGAGTACAAGATCATGGCCGGGGGAACCCCGGCCAACCCTGCGACGCTGGCGGAGGTTATAGGTATGTTTCGGTGGTTAGGTTGTTCAGCCTTGGGTTGAGACCGATCACCTGGTCTGCATCAATGGGCACGTCGACGACTATCGATCGACCCGAGCCCTTGTAGCAGGCATCAAGGATCTCGTCGAGGTTTCCCAGGTCCGCCCGCAGACGGAACCCGTCCCACCCGTGCGCCTTCGCAGCCGCCACGAAGTCGATCGGCGCGAGCTTGCCGTGATACCGCCCTTTGTCGACGTCCGGGATGACCACCTCGAGGCCCTTGTCGACGATGGCGTAGGTGCCGTTGTTGACGATGAACAGGTTCATGCCGGTGTTCGCGGCCTCCGCGAGCGCCCCGCCGAAGAGGCGCCAGCAGCCATCACCTGAGAAGACGAACGTGTGGAGGCTTGGGTCCGCTGCCTTCGCTCCGACGCCCAGCCCAAACGCCCCGCCCATCGCGGACCCGTCGTGGACCGTATGGAACGGCATGGACTCGTGCGGCCGCTGGGTTACGTACTGCCGGTCCTTGTACGCAGTGCAGACGTCGTCAAACCCGATGCTGTGCGGCCGCCAGGACCGGTAGAGCTCACCGTAGAACGCGACGGCGTCGACGCAGCCCGCGCGGACCTCCCGCGAGATGGTGCGGGTGTTCAGGTCTCGTGGCACGTCCACCCTCGGCCGCTGACCGACGTTGCCCTTGAGGCGTGGGAGCACCTCCTGCAGCGTCTTCTCGATGTCGCCGCGCACGACCCTGTAATCGCCCTTGACGCGATGCCTGAAGTCACCGTCCTTGTGCCCGTACGGCTCGTTCCACGCGGTGAAGTGCCACACGTGACCCGCCTGGATGGGGCTGAGGTTCAACGAGTACTCCCCCGAATCGAAGCCGAGGCTTATCACGATGTCGTTCTCGTTCACGCTGCGCCACAGCTTCATGGCCTCGTCGTTGCCGCCGAAGGAGATGTAGCCGTAGGCATAAGGGTTGTCTCGTGAAACGGCGTTGGCGCCGTTAACCGACCAGACTGTCGGCGCCTGTAAGAGTGCCGACAGCTCGGTGGTCAGCGCCTTGATACCCGGGCAACGCGCGGCTTCTGCGCCGACGTAGATGATCACGCGGCGTCCACTCACCAGCGCCGGCAGCTCGTGGACGAAACGGTCGGCATCGACCTGGTCGAAGGTTCGCGCCCTTTCCGCCTTGGGCACGTCGATCTCGACCTGCTGCGAGAGGATGTCGGGGTGGAACGCGATCGCCACCGGCTTCGACTCGGCGAGGATCGCCTGCGCCTGCTCCAGCTGCGCCTGCAGCTTCGAGATGTCGTCGACGACGATGCATGCGTCGCCCAGCTCCGCTCGAAGCTGCGGGATCACGTTCATCCCGTGCTCCGACACGTCTTGCAGAGGCGACAGCCCAATCGAGAGAGTCGAGTTGAGGGCGATCACGTAGACGGCAGGAATGTTGTGCAGCTTGGCGTCCGTGATGCCGCTCGAGCCGAGCTTCGTGGCTGCGCCGGTGGTGGTCAGGCAGCCGGCCACGTGGCCGGAAGCCAGGTAATAGCCGAGCGGTACGAAGCCCGCCACGTACTCGCCCATGGTCTGCATTCGCGGCATGCCGTCGCCGATCTGCTCCAGGCCGAGCAGCGGCTCGAGGTGCTTGGCGACGTGGATGAGGCCGCCGCCGTTGACGCCCGAGAAGAAGGTGATCCCCCACTTTCTCAACGTGTCGATGAGCGCGAAGTTTCCACTGGATTGCTCGAGTGCGGCGCCGGTGCGGCGGGTGGTTGCGGTGCTCACGGTTTTCTCCTTGTCCTCGGTTGTTCGTTCGAGCTCCCGGCGTATTGAACAGCGCCGGCTCCGGCTTTCTTCGGAAGTCTGTTGGCGGCGCTGACGACGGCTCGGAGCGACGCGGTGAGGATGTTCGAGTGGAGCCCCACCCCCCACACCGCGGCGCCGGCCTCGCCTGCGGCCTCGACGTACGCCACCGCCGTGGCGTCCGACCCGGCGCCGACGGCGTGCTCGACATAGTCGACCACCTGCAGGTTGATGCCGCACTCTCGCGCCAGTGCGTCGGTGAGAGCGGCTATCGGTCCGTTGCCGGTGCCGACGATAGTCCGCTGCTCCCCGCCGGCTCGGATCACAGCCTGGAGCTTGGTGCCGTCCGCTCCCGTACCCGCATGGTCGCTCGTGTCGGTCTCGAGCAGCTCAAGCGCCGCCTTCGGGCCCAGGTAGGTGATCTCGAAGGCGCGCCAGATCTCCTCAGGGGTGATCTCCTTGCCCGTCGTGTCCGTGATGCCCTGGATCACCTTCATGAACTCGATCTGCAGCCGGCGCGGCAGGTCGAGGTGATAGTCGTTCTTGAGGATGTAGGCGACCCCGCCTTTGCCCGACTGGCTGTTGACCCGGATGATCGCCTCGTAGGTCCGGCCGACGTCATGGGGATCGATCGGCAGGTATGGCACCTCCCACACCTCGTTCCTGGAGGCGGCAAGCGCCTCCATCCCCTTCTTGATGGCGTCCTGGTGCGAGCCGGAGAATGCCGTGTAGACGAGGTCACCGGCGTACGGATGCCGCGGGTGCACCGGGAGCTGGTTGCAGGCCTCGACAGTGCGGCGCAGCTCGTCGATGTTCGAGATGTCGAGCTGAGGCTCGACCCCCTGGCTGAAGAGGTTCAACGCCAGGGTGATCAGGTCGACGTTGCCTGTTCGCTCGCCGTTGCCGAACAGGGTTCCCTCAACACGCTCCGCTCCCGCCATCAGGGCGAGCTCGGTGGCCGCCACAGCGGAACCGCGGTCGTTGTGAGGATGGACGCTCAGGACGAAACCCTCGCGCGACTTGATGTTGCGATGACACCACTCGATCTGGTCCGCATAGATGTTGGGCGTGCTCATCTCGACCGTGGCGGGAAGGTTGAGGATCATCTTCCGGTCCGCGGTGGGCTGCCAGACGTCGATCACCGCTTCGGAGATTTCCTTGGCGAAGTCCAGCTCCGTGCCGGTGAAGCTCTCGGGCGAATACTCAAAAACGAACTCTGTTCCCCTGTGATCCGAAGCCAGCCGCTTGATCAGCTCGGCACCGCGCACCGCGATGGCGACGATGCCGTCGCGGTCGAGTCCGAACACCACCCGGCGCTGCAACGCAGACGTCGAGTTGTAAAGGTGCACGATGGCGCGTCGCGCCCCGATCACGCTCTCGAACGTGCGCTCGATCAACTCATCCCGTGATTGCGTCAGCACCTGGATCGTCACGTCGTCCGGGATCAGGTTCTCGTCGATGAGCAGCCTGACGAAGTCGAAGTCGGGCTGCGAGGAGGAGGGGAATCCGACCTCGATCTCCTTGAAGCCCATACGGACCAACACCTCGAACAGCCGCCGCTTCCGGTGGACGTCCATCGGATCGATCAGCGCCTGGTTGCCGTCCCGGAGGTCGACGCTGCACCACGCCGGGGCAGCCGTGATCACGGCCTCCGGCCAGCGCCGGTCCGGCAGGTCGATTGTGGGAAACGGCCTGTACTTTTCGGTTGGCATTCGCTTCATCGTTATTGGGGTTCCTCTGCCTTGGTTTGATCCGGGGAGAAATGAAAGACCTCCTGGGTCGACCGGACGCAGGAGGTCTTGCGAGCACCCTAAGGGGCGCCCGCCTACGTAAGGAGCAGCTGGCCGGATCGTCGATCCGAGCTCATCGTCAGCTAATCGTGCCTGGTACGGCTACCTTTTGTCCAGTAGCTCAACCACAAGCGCCCGGGCCCGGTTCAGTCTGCGAGCACCATGCAGGTGGTCGTCTTGATCACCCCGGCGACGCCCTGGACGCCCGCCAGCACGTCCCGGAGCTCGGCCAGGTCGCGCGCTTCGATCGTCGCCACCACGTCGTAGTCGCCGGTGATGGCGTCCGCCGAGTTCACGCCGTGGACGCCGCGAATCTCCTTCGTCAGGGTCAGCGACTGACCGTGCAGAGCATTGATGAACATGTACGCCTTCACAGCGGTCTCCCCGGCTATTAAAGCAGCGTCGGTCGTCTCAGAAATCGCGGCGGCCGAAGAAGTGTTCGGCCACCTGTGGCCGGCTCAGCTCGTAAACGGCGATCCGCTGGCCGCCCGGAGTCGCGAAGGAGCAGCACGGACCCATCGGTATCTCCAGCCTTTCGCCCTTCTTCCAGCCCCGCGCCTTCAGCTCGGCCAGGGCCGGTTCGAGCTTGTTCACGCGATAGATCAGGATCGTTTGCGGGCCATCAAGGTGGTCGGTGAGCAGGATGTGTGGCAGGCCCTGGGACAAGCGGACCATCGCCACCCGCGCGCCCATGCCTTCGACCGCGAACGCGACCTCACCCCCAAGCACGCCGGCAAAGTATTCGAGGTCTTTCGCCACGTCAGAGCTTGGTATGTACAGATAATCGAGCTGCACAAACGGCGGGCTCCCGGCGCCCTTGGAACCGGCGCCTTTGGCTTGTCCGCCAGCCCGCTCTTGCTTCATGGAACGACGTCGTAGATCTTGGCGAGGTCGGCCGGCAGCGCCAGGTCGGGGTCGAGATTCATCACCTCGCCGCCCTTCTGAAGTGCCCGCACCACCAGGCCTGAGCAGATCTGGTGGTCGCGCCGCATCAGCCTCAGCCGCCACCCGAACAGAAGGAACAGGGAGGCCGCGAACAGCTCGAGGTAGCCGAAAGCCTGGCCGACCTGAGCCTCGGCGTAAGCGACAGTCTGCGCTCGGCGTTCCGGAGCGAACTCGGACCCGAGACGGACCAGGTGGTATTCGTCGTCCTTATAGCGCCCGATCGGGCTGCGTTTGACCCCCGTGCTTTCCGCTTCCACGAGCTGTCCGTCCTCGTCGACCACTGTGGCGCAGTGGGTCCAGTGAGCGTATTTCGCCTCGCCCCCGCGAAACCGCCGCTTCTCGCCCCAGCTGATGAGGCCGCCCATCGGGTTGTGCCGGTGCGCGAGGATGAAGTCTCCGGGTTCGAATCGAGACGGCTGCTGCCCCGGACCATATCTCTCGGCGTGCGCCACTCCCCAACGGTAGGACATGCGGCCCGCGGGCCGGGCGAATGAGGTGGGCGCCCGGACACCGGGCGCCCACGGTCAACTGAGGTCTAGTGAACGCCCGACTTGGCGCGAACCTCGTTCAGGCGACCGCTCTTGACGTCATAGACGAAGCCCCGGATGTTCTTCTTGTTCGGGATGAACGGGCTCGCCTCGATACGCGCGATGGACTGCTTGACGTCTTCCTCAGCGCTGGGGAACGCCTCGAGCGCAAAGGGGGGCCGGATGCCCACCTCTTTCTCGATCGTGGCTTTGACGTCATCGTCCTTGAACGTGACCATGCCGCAGTCGGTGTGGTGGATGAGGATGATCTCGGTCGTGCCGAGCAACCGCTGGGAGATGGTGAGCGAGCGGATCGCGTCGTCGGTCGCCACTCCGCCTGCATTGCGGATGACGTGCGCCTCGCCTTCGTGGAGGCCGAGGATCTTGTGCACGTCCAGCCTTGCGTCCATGCAGGCAAGCACAGCGACTCCCTTGGCCGGGGGCAACGCCAGGTCGCCCTTGCTGAATGACTTCGCGTAGCTCTCGTTGTTGCGCAACAGCTCTTCGGTAACGCTCATCTGGTGCAACCTCCAAAGAATCGAAAGTGGATGGAAATGCCTACAGGTCAGGCAAAAAAGTGGGATCCGACGGTGCCGAGACGGCGGGGTGGGTTAGATCAGCCCTTACAGATCGCTGAAGCGCAGCGTCCGAGGTCAAGCGCCAGGCGGCGAGTCAACACGATCCCCACTTCAGCCAACCATACCCGAACGGGATACGCCGACGCGGTTCAGCGCCGGGCGAAGGGCGGCTGGTAGAAGTCATTGACCCGGGTCGAGCGCCCGTCAAGCGCCACCTCGCTGAACTGGAACAGCATCGCCGCGGTCGGGGCGTAGACCGGACCCCACGGGAGCTCGAGACAGAACTCATCAGTGGTACCTCCTTCTGCGGCGGCCACCGCGGACTGCAGGTCGGCGAGCTCCAGCAGAAAGAGCTGGGCCACCTCGCTCGCGGACGGCCTCAGGTCGGCGGTCCTGGATTTGCTCCACATCACGACCGGCGTGATCGTGAAGCCGGACTGCGTGTCGAAATCGTCGAGGCGCCCGAGGACCGCATCATCGCCCGCTGCCAGGCCGAGCTCCTCGTGAAGCTCGCGGAGGGCGCCGGCTTCAGCGCTCTCACCGGCGTGCAGCTTGCCGCCCGGAAGCGCGAACTGCCCAGGGTGCCTCGCCAGCCCCTCGGGCCTGAGACATAGAGGAATGCACGCCCCGCCAGCGCCGTCCTCGAGGACGACAATCGCGACGGCTGCCGAGACGAGCGGCGCGGAGGCCGCCGTGCGCTCGAATGCGCGGAGCCTGGACCCGATTGCGTCGCGAAGGCCTGTCAGCTCCGAGGACGCCTCTTCTGGGGGTCGTAGATCGGCAGCACGTCAACCTTCGCAGCGACGGTGCTGTCGCCGAGCGCAACCTCCAGCATCTGGCCGTCACCGGAAAATCGCGACTCCAGTATCGCGAGGCCGATCTGGCCGAACCGCGGGCTTTTGGTGGGGCTCGTGAGCGTGCCTGCCGGCTCGCCGTCGCTGGTGACCGCCGCTCCATACTCGGGCAGCTCCTCGGTCTCGAGCACGAGGGTCTTGAACCGGCGCGGTGGGTTGGCAGCGACGTTCCGCAGCGCGGCCTCGCCGTTGAAGTCCGAACCGGCAAATGCGACGAGCTTGTCAAATGAGAAGTCGAATGGCGTGCGCTCGTGCGGGTGGTAGTCGTAGTCGGTGACGATCAGGCCGGATTCGATGCGGAGCACCTCGATCGCCTCGACGCCAAATGGCCTGGCCCCGCACTGTTCGATCACCACGCTCCACAGGTCCTCCGCGTTCTCGGGCTTGCAGAACAGCTCGTAACCAAGCTCCCCGCCGAAGCCCGTCCGCGAAACCCAGCAAGGCACTCCGCCCACCTTCACCGGCTCGGTGATGAAATGGAAGTAGTGGAGGTTCGAGATGTCGACGCTGCAAACTTTGGACAGCGCCTCTCGTGACCGCGGCCCCTGGAGCCCAAGGTGCGGCAGTTCGAGGCCGATGTACTCGATGTCGACCGCCATGCCCTTCGTCACCTCGGCAAAGTGATCGTCGAGCTCTCGCCCATTCGTCATCACCCATGCCCGGTCGTCCGAGAACTTGAACACGGTGCCGTCGTCGACCATCAGCCCGTCGCTGTCGCAAAACGCGCCGTAGTGAACCTGCCCCACCTGCTGCGCCGCGACGTTGTTGGTGTGGAGGCGCGCCGCCGCCTTCAGGGCATCCCTTCCTCGGAAGCTCCACTTGTTCAGCGGCGACACGTCCCACACACCCAGGTCCTCCCGGACGCCGCGATATTCGGCATCGAGATCGCCAAAGCTTTCGGTCCAGAGCCAGCCGCCCTCCTCCATGAAGGTGGCGCCCAGCTCGGCGTGCGCTTTGTAGAAGGGCGATCGGATGGCGGTGCTCGCCGTTTCAGCCACCGTCAGCCCTGCGGAATCGCTTTCTTGGGGTCGATGAACGGCAAGGCCGCGACTCGCGCGTCAAGACTGCCGGCAGGGGCACGAGCTTCCAGCTCGGTGCCTGGCACGGCCAGCGAAACAGGCACCCACGCGTAACCGATGTTCCTCTCCAGCCGCGGCGAGTAGATCGCGTCAGTGACGTGGCCGACACGCTCGCCCTGATGAAATACCGGCCAGTAGGCCACCAGCTCGGCGGCCAGCGCATCGCCGGATAGCTCGATCCCGACGAGCTTGCGCTTCACGCCTTGCGCCTTGATTCGCTCCAGCGCCTTTCTGCCGATGAAATCGGCAGCCGCGTCGAGCTCGACCAGCCGCTCAAGACCTGTGACCTCGAACGGGTTGTTATCCAGGCGCATGTCTGAGCCGTAGTTGAAGATCCCGGCCTCAATGCGGCGCGCCTCACACGGCGCTATCGGCATGATCTGATACTGCTTTCCGGCGGCCATCACGCGCTCCCAGAGCTCGTCGCCGCGGCTGCCGTCGCGCAGATAGATCTCGTACCCCACCTCTGCGGTCCAACCGGTGCGGCTGACGACCACCGGAATGTCATCGAGCCTCGTCTCCAGGCAGTGGTAGTACTTCAAGCCGCGAAGGCCATCGCCGAACAGAGCTTCCATCACCGGCTTCGAGTCGGGGCCCTGGATCTGGATCGGCGCGACATCAGGTTCCTTGATCTCCACCGTCAGCCCCGAGTTGAGGGCGGCACCCTTGGCCCACAGCAGAACGTCGCTGTCCGCCAGCGCCAGCCAGAAGTGGTTCTCGCCCAGGCGCAGTAGAACCGGGTCGTTGATGATGCCGCCGCTCGCCTCGATGATCGGCGCGTACTTGCACTGGCCGACAGCGCAGCCAGTCAGGTCCCTGCAGGTCAAACGGTTGGTGAATTCGAACGCGTCCTTGCCGGTGATCTCGACAATCCGTTCGACGGCGACGTCCCAGATGGTCACGTGCTTCAAGAGGTGCCAGTACTCCTCGATCGGATCGTGGAAGTACGAGGGCAGGTACATGTGGTTGTAGATGTCGTAGGCGGTGCAGCCGTGACGAAGGGTCGCCTCGAAGAACGGGGACTTGCGGTACCACGGTCCGAAATAGAGAGTGGTGCTGCTGGGCTCCTTCGCTGTCATCACGCCAGTCGCTTCGCTCATCGGATGTTCTCCCTCGTCAGATCAGGCAGGACGATCGGGCGGTCCCGACCCTTCTGGTGGTGCCCAGAAGACAACCAGGATCAGCTCCTCGGCGATGTCGTGAAAGAAATGCACGGCGTGGGCAGGCACGAACAGGAGCGTGCCCGGATTGACAGCGTGATCGTCGGAGCCGACACGCAGCTTGGCCCGGCCTCGCACCGTGTAATAGACCTCGTCCTCGTCATGAGGCGTTTGGTCGTCGACGCCGCCGGCCGCCAGCAGATACAGTCCGACGCTCAGGAGATCGCTGCGCAGGACCTCCGCCGCGTACCCGTCGGTCGCAGACCGAGCCTGCGCGATGACGTCCTCCAGCTCGGCTGTTTGAAAAGTGACGCTGCCGGCTTTCATCGCTGCGGCTTGGCGAGCACGACGGGGTTTTTGGGCGGGCTGATGTGGCCGTCCACGTATCCCTCCGCGACCATGTTGAAGAACTGGTAGACCGATTCCTCCATCTCGGAGATCGGCCCCGGTTTGAATCCCCTCGACGCGGCCGAGCGCTGGATCGACTCGCAGGCGGCCCAGTCCTGGCGGTTGGTCACGTCCCAGAAGTCGCCCGCATACGCGCCGTCAAAGCCCTCGCGCTCCGCCACCGCTCGCGGAAACAGCGTCCGGCACTCGACCAATGTCTCGCTCGGGGATATCGGCTCGACGCGGTGGCTCAACACAAAGTCCGGGTGCGGGCTGACCAGCAGGTTGGGAAACAGGGCGTAGTAGTAAACGCGATGCTGCAGCTCGGTCGACAGGCCGGGCAGCTTGGGCGCCCCGCCCTTTCCCGTCAATGACATCGTCTCGGCGCCTTCCTCGAGGTCCATCCATCCGCCGATCCACATCCCCGTCGCTGCGAGGTTGAGGCCGCTTTTCGGCGGACTGACGCGGCAGAGCTCGGGATGGATCTCGGAGCAGTGGTAGCACTCCTGGTAGTTCTCGTGGATCAGCTTCCAGTTGGCCTTGACCAGATAATCCATCCGTCCGACCTCGACCATGTCACGCGGCGCCCACGGTGCCATGTCCTCGGCGAGGTTCCCGAGATGCTGCTTCAGGGGAGGCGCGTCACTCGACACGTTGACGAACACCCAGCCCTCCCATTCGTCGACCCGAACGGGCGTCAGGCGGTGCTCGGCCACCTCGAACCCCGGTCGCAATCCCAGCAACGGAGCCGACTTCAAGGACCCATCCTGCTTGTACGTCCAGCCGTGATACGGGCACTGGATGTGCGGGCCCTCGGCGGAGGCACCAACCGGCAGCAGCTCGTGGCCGCGATGCCGGCAGATGTTGAAGAAGCCCCGCAGCGTTCCGGCGTCGTCACGCGTCAACAGGATCGACTCCGCGCCCACGCGAAGGGCCCGCCGGCTGCCTGGCCGCATCAAGCCTTCGCTGCGACCCAGGCAAACCCAGGTCGTCTCAAAGAAGTTGCGCATCTCCCACGCAAACAGCTCAGGCGACGTGTATGCCTCGCCCGGAAGCGTGTAGCTGTGCCGGAAATCGGCGAGGGACCCCTCCAGCAGCTTTCGATCGATTGGCGCGGCGGTCGTATTCACGAGCTCGCCACCGCTGCCCTGGATCCGCTTCGCTTCAACTTCCTGTCCCTGAGGATCTGCTTCACGGCCAGGTAGGCCGGCACACCGCAAACGCCGCCGCCCGCGTGCGTCGCCGAGCTCGCCTGGTACAGCCCTTGAATTGGCGTCCTGAAGTCGGCGTAGCCGGGTGCTGGGCGCATGTGGAACAGCTGGTCGACCGAGAGCTCGCCATGGAAGATGTTGCCTCCGATCAGGCCAAGCTCCTGCTCCATGTCGTAAGGCCCGATCACCTGCCGGTGGAGTATCGAGCCCTTGAGGTTGGGCGCCAGCTCCGTGTAGCAGTCGATGACCCGATCGGCGTATGCCTCCAGCTCCTCGCGGTATGGCGCCTCGCTCCACTCGTGGGGCACGTACTGGGTGAACATGGAAAAGATGTGCTTGCCTTCAGGAGCGAGCGTTTTGTCAAACAGCGTTGGGATCACGCCGTCGACGAAAGGTCGCGTGGCGGGAATCCCGGACCGAGCCTCCTGGAAGGCCGTTTCCGCGTAGTCGGTCGACAGGCAGAGCTCGACCGAGCCGGTCAGGTGCTCCGTACCGCCGGACTCGGGCTTCGCTTTGAACTTGGGCAGCTCTGCAAGCGCAAGGTTGATCTTGACGACGCCGCTGCGCGTCTTCCAGTTCTCGATGTCGCGCACGAACTCGGCCGGCAGCTCCTTGCGGTCGATCTGCTTCAGGAAAGTGACCTTCGGATGGCAGGCGGTGACGACCACCGGCGCCCGCAGCTCCTCGCCGTTTTCCAGCACCACCCCCTGTGCTTCGCCGTTCTTGATGAGGACCTGCTGAACCCGGGCGTTCGTCCGGATGGTGGCTCCCAGCTCCTCAGCCGATCGCCTGCACGCGTCCGCGACCGCGCCCATGCCACCTTCGGCGAAGCCCCAGTTCCCGAGATGGCCGTCGCCGACGTCGCCGATCGAATGGTGCGCCATCACATACGCCGTGCCCGGCCCGTCCGGCCCGGCCCACGTGCCGATGATGCCGTTGACTGCCAGGCTTGCCTTGACCTCCTGCGATTCGAACCAGTCGCCCAGGAGGTCCGTGATGCTCATGGTCATGAGCCGGGTCAGGTCGCCGACCTTGCGCGGGCCCAGTCCGCGGAGCTTCCAGCCGAGCTGCGCTTGCGCCATGAGGTCGGCGGGGTTCATCGACCCCAGCTTCGGCGGGACCGTCATCAGGAGCGGCCCCATCACCTTGGCCATGTCGCCGATCCAGGCGTCCCAGCGCGGCATGGCCTCGGCGTCCTTCTTTGAGAACTGGCTGATCTGGTCGTGGTTGCGCTTGGCGTCGTCGGCGAAGAGCATCAGCGACCGGCCGTCGGGCCAGGCCTGGAAGTAGGGGCCCATCGGGTAGACCTTGTAGCCGTGCCGCGGCAGGTCGAGGTCACGGATGATCGTGTCGGGCATCAGGCTCATCACGTACGAGTAGGTCGTGACCTTGAACTCAGGCGCCTCCGGCCATGGGGTGTCAGTCGCGGCGGCTCCGCCGGTCTTGTGCCTGGCTTCCAGCACGACCGCACGTGCGCCGGCCCTGGCCAGGTATGCGCCCGCAACCAGCCCGTTGTGGCCCCCGCCGATCACTATCGCGTCGTAAGCGTTGACCATTCGACCTCCAGTTCAGAGCGGAAGGGGCGCGCACCGAAACTCTAGTCCGCCTGCCCGCCGGGCCGCAAGCTCGGGCTCTGGGCGTCACCTGGCTCGATTGACAAGGGTTCGGGAGTGGACTAGGTTGGCGCCGATACTGGCCGGTCGGGTGCTGCGAGGCACCGCGAGGGGAGGCAAACGCATGGCGTCCGACATCTGGAAGCAAGACTTCAACCGGCGCGACTTCCTGCGGGCAGGGGCCGCGCTCGGCCTGGGTGGATCGGCTCTCTGGCTGGCGGCTGCCTGCGGGGCGTCGGGAACGCCGACGCCGGCTGCCAACGCCAGCCCGACCCCCCTCGTCTATCCGAAGGCGGAGATCGATGGCGACCTCACGCTTTTCAACTGGTCCCAGTACATGGACCCTGGCGTCATCGACAAGTTCGCCAAGCACTATGGCGTCAAGGTCAACACGCCCTACTTCGACAACATGGAGGACATGCTGACCAAGCTGAACGCCGGGGTGTCCTACGACCTGACGTTCCCGACCATGGACTATGCCCTCAACCTGATCAAGGCCGGCGCCCTCCTTCCCATCGATCACAACCAGCTCGCCAACTGGAGCCAGGTTCCCGCCTACTTCAACGACCCCTGGTACGACCCGAAGGCCACGTATTCAGTCCCCTACGCGATCTGGACGACCGGCATCATGTGGCGCAGCAACAAGGTCAAGGGCATGACCGGTTCGTGGAACGACTTCTGGCTCCAGGCACCCACGTTTCACGACAAGATGTTTTTGCTCAACGACTACCAGGAGGTGCTCGGAATGAGCCTCCTGCGCAAGGGCTTCGACATCAACTCCGGCAAGAAGTCCGACCTCGACACGGCCGTCAGCGAGGTGTTGAACATCAGGCAGGGATTGCGTGGATTCGAGACCGACGACATCACCAACATGGTCAACGGCACAGCATGGATCCACCACTCATGGTCAGGTGACGCCTACCAGGTGATCTCTCAGGTCAACGACCCGGAGAACATCCAGTACGAGACCGCCAAGGAAGGCGTGCCCACCGGCAACGACACGATGGCCATCCCCAAGAGCGCGAAGCACCCTGGAACCGCGCTCAAGTTCATCGACTGGATGCTGGCTCCCGAAAATGCATCGGCGAACGTGGACTACTTCGGATACCCGCAGGTAAGCACGGCCGGCATCGCCCGCTACCAGTCCACCATTGCCAAGCAGTATCCATTCCTTGACATGTCGCTTGACACGGCCGTGAACGGCCTCCGCGAGATCGTGCCGACCGGCGACAAGCGGTACCTGTGGATCCAGGAATGGCGAAAGATCATCTACAGCTGAGCGAAGGCCACAAGACCGGACCCGACATGACGTGAGCGCCAACCGGCTCTGGCGGTTGCTGCTGGCGCCGGGCGCCCTTTGGCTGCTGGTTCTGTTCATAGCTCCATTCGGGGTTGTCGTCGCCGTTTCCCTGGGCACGACGGACTTCGTCGGCCGCGTGCACTTTGGCTGGCGCTTTGAGAACTACCAGTCGATTCTCGATCCGCTTTACTACCCGATTCTTCTCAGGTCCGCGATCTACGCCCTCGAGACGACGGGCCTGTGTCTCCTGATCGGGTATCCCGTCGCGTATACGATCGCCCGCTTCGGCGGGCGATTCAAGAATCTGCTGGTCATCCTGATCATCCTTCCGTGGTTCGCCGACTACCTGGTCCGCATCTACGCGTGGTTCGTGATCCTCGGCGATGAGGGCGTGGTCAACGGGTTGCTGCACGCCGCGGGCCTGCCCGGCAGCCCCCCGGTCATATTCCTGAACCGGCCGTTCGCAGTGGTCGGCGGCCTGGTCTATGACTATCTGCCGTTCATGATCCTGCCCATCTATGCAGCGCTGGACCGGATGAATCCCGCGCTGATCGAGGCCGGCAAGGACCTGTATGGCTCGCCGGCGCAGACGTTCCTGCACGTGACGTGGCCGGCCACCATCCAGGGCGTGATCGCGGGTGCGATCCTGGTCGGACTGCCATCAGTCGGCGACTTCGCAACGGCGCAGATCCTGGGCGGCACGAACACTTTCATGATCGGCAACCTGATCCAGGACCAGTTCTCCGGGGCAGGCGACTGGCCCAGCGGCGCCGTCCTCACCATCGGGCTCATGGCGCTTCTGTCGGTGATGATGATTTTCTACCTGAGGTCGACTGCGCGGGCACCGGGCATGACGTCTTGAGCGCCAGGCACCCGGCGATTCATCATGCCGAAGCGGTCGCCGACCGGCCCGCGATCGGGGTGGCAACACCGCCGGCCGTCCTTCAAGGTCGAAGGCCCCGGCCTCCCCGGCCATTCGATCGCCCTCGATTCCTGGGCGTGTTCACGGCCCTTGTGTATGTCTACCTGTTCGCTCCGATAGTGGTCGTGTTCGTGTTCTCCTTCAACTCGAAGCGGTCCACGCAGATCTTCGGGTCCTTCAGCCTCACCTGGTAT
Organism: Candidatus Dormiibacterota bacterium; assembly: GCA_036264335.1. Taxonomy (GTDB): domain Bacteria; phylum Chloroflexota; class Dormibacteria; order Dormibacterales; family Dormibacteraceae; genus Palsa-872. Next base: position 52,072 of record DATARC010000008.1, on the reverse strand, counting down.
CAGCAGCTCCTCAACGATCCGGGTATGAAGGCGTCGCTGACGGCGAGCATCGAGATCGCATTCATCACAATGGCGGTGGCGACGGTGATCGGCACCCTTCTCGCGTTCGGCCTGGTCCGCGCTCGCTCCCACGCCAAGCGCCCGACGGACGTGCTGATGCTGCTCAACCTGGTGAGCCCCGAGATCGTGACGGCAATCGCCCTGCTGCTGGTCTTCACCCAGCTTGGCCTGACCCTCTCGCTGACCACCGTGATCCTGGGCCACATCACGTTCTCGATCGCCTACGTGACGATCATCGTCCGCGGACGTCTTGTCACGTTCAATCTCGAGGTGGAGGAAGCTGCTCTCGACCTGGGAGCGACGAACGTCCAGGCCATCCGCCTCGTCACGCTGCCCCTGCTGTGGCCTGCAGTCATAGCGTCGGCGCTGCTCGTGTTCGTCATGTCATTCGATGACTTCGTCACCAGCTACTTCACATCCGGAGTTGATGTCGCACCCCTTCCGGTGCGCATCTATTCGATGATCCATTTCGGTGTCACCCCTGAGATCAACGCGGTCGGCACATTGATGATGGTCATCACGATCAGCATCGTGCTGTTGGCGCTGCTGATCTATACGCGCCAGCAGCGCGCCAGGCTTGCGTTCCTCGCGGAATGAGCTCATCGACCGACGCCCCGACCGTTCGCCTTGACGGCGTCGTCAAGAGGTTCAATCAGCTGACTGCGGTCGACCACCTCAACCTTCAGATCGCCCGTGGCGAGTTCTTCTCAATGCTCGGCCCGTCTGGATGCGGAAAGACAACGACTCTGCGGATGATCGCGGGCTTCGAGCAGCCGGACGAGGGCGGCGTTTTCCTGGAGGGCAAATCCGTCGCCAACACGCCCCCGTACCGTCGAAACGTGAATACGGTTTTCCAGAGCTACGCCCTCTTCGAACACCTGAGCGTGTGGGACAACGTCGCGTTTGGTCCTCGCCGGCGCAAGGTTCCTGAGCCCGAGCTTCGCAAACGGGTCGGAGACATGCTCGAGCTGGTTCGCCTCAAGCCCAAGGCGACGGCGATGCCGCGGCAGCTGTCGGGAGGGCAGCAGCAGCGGGTGGCCCTGGCGCGCGCGCTGGTCAACCTTCCGGCCGTGCTTTTGCTGGACGAACCGCTTGGCGCGCTCGACCTCCAGCTGAGAAAGCAGATGCAGATCGAGTTGAAGGAGATTCAGCGAACTGTCGGGATCACGTTCATCTATGTGACGCACGACCAGGAAGAAGCCCTGACGATGTCAGACCGGATCGCGGTGATGAGTGAGGGCATCCTTCAGCAATGCGGGACCCCGGAAGAGATATACGAGCGGCCGGCCAACGCGTTCGTGGCCGGATTCATCGGCATCTCGAACCTGCTTCCCGGAGAGGTCGAGAATCACGGCGTCCGGCTTCAGACCGGTCAGGTCGTCCCCGCCGAAATCGAGCCAAGCATTCCTGCGGGCACGACAGTCTTCCTGTGCGTCCGACCCGAGAAGCTCCGGCTCGGCGCGCACGAGCAGGGGCTGGTGAGCGTCGAAGGCACTGTCGTCGAGACCGTGTATCTCGGCACGGCGACCCAGTACATGGTCGAGCTCGCGCCCGGGTTGCGCCTGGTGGCGATCGAGAACAACGTGCACACGGCGCGGACGGATAACCGGCTTGCGCGCGGCAGCAAGGTGACGATCGGGTGGCTGCCCGAGCACGGGCGCGTGCTCAAATCCTGATGCGGGCGAGCGCACGAACCGGCGCCACGGTTCAAGCCAGCGAGCCTCGGCCTGACGCTCGGCCACTGATCTTTCCGCGCTCAGCCGCGTTGATCGGCGTCTCCGAGCGGACCGCGCCGGAGGTGATCGCAAACGTCTCCGGCAAAGGCATCCCCGTCGCCGCGGTGCATCCGCGCCACTCGGCGATCGGCAGGCTGGAAACGTTCGCAGCCATCGGCGATGTCACGCCCACGCCCGAGATTGCCTTTCTTCTGGTCGGCCACCGGCGAATCGAAGGCGCCCTCGACGAGGCATTGGCTGCGGGCGTGCGCGCCTTCATCGTCCCCGGCCTTGGCAACGAAGCCGGCGCCGAGGGTGCGGCGGTGGCGGCGCGAATCGCCAGGCGCGCGCTGGACTCGGGGGCGGCCGCCGTCGGTCCGAACTGCATGGGCGTCGCGGTGCCACAAGGGGCGTCCTTCTGGATCGGCAGCGTTCCCCCCACGTTCCTGCCAGGCCATGTGGCCGCGGTCGTCCAGTCCGGGTCGATCGGAGAGGCCCTGGTCGCGCTTGGGCCTCGTGTCGGCTTCCGGTGCGTCATCTCGTCTGGCGGCGAGCAGGTGACCGACGTCGCCGACTACTGCCGGTTCTTTGCCGGCGACGACGGCACGCGTGCCGTCGGCCTGTTTCTCGAATCGGTGAGGCGTCCCGCCGCTTTCGCCGCGTCCCTGGAGCTGCTTGCCCGGGCCGGCAAGCCGGTCGTCTGCCTGAAGGTTGGAAGGACGCCGGGCGGGGCCCGAGCGGTGCTCGCCCACAGCGGCGCCGTGGTCGGCTCGGATGAGGCATTCAAGGCCATGCTCCGCGGCTATGGCGTGATCGAGGTCGACGATTACCCCGAATTCGTGGAGGTGCTCGAGGTCCTGGGACGGCGCCGCCGGCCCGCCGGCCGACGGCTGGGCGGGGTCTCGAACTCGGGCGGAGAAGGCGCGCTGCTCGCTGATCATGCGGAGGCCGCGGGCCTGCCCTTCCAACCACTGTCGGCGGCGCTGTCGCGCCGGCTGACATCGGCTTTTCCAAACTACGTCATGCCTCAAAACCCAGTCGACGCCTGGGCGATCGACGAGACGGAACGCGTGTTTCCCGGCACGCTGCAGCTGCTTGCGGGCTCGGGCGAGATGGACATCCTGGTCGCTCAGGTCGACCAGTCGCAGTTCCTGGGCGATCCCGAGGTGGCAAATGCGGTCCTGATCACGCGTGCGCTCGCCGACGCCGTCGAAGGCACCGCGATCTTTCCTGCCATCGCCTCGGTCCAGGCATGCGATCCGCCGCTGGAGGTGGCGCAGCTGGCCCGCGATCGGGACGTGGCGATGCTTCGTGGATCGCGCAACGCGATGCGAGCCCTGGCGGCGGTGGCCGGGTGGGCGCCGAGGCACCCGCCGGCGCCGGCCGAAGCGCCGGTGACTGCCCTCGACGGCCTGCTGAAGCCCGGGGCGCTTTCCGAGTACGACTCCGGTCTCGTCCTCGAGCGATACGGGGTCACGGTGGGTCCCCGGCGCCGAGCCCTCACCGCAGCCGAAGCGGCGCGAGCCGCCATCGAGCTGGGCTTTCCAGTCGTCGTGAAGCGCGAGGGCTCGGCTCACAAGAGCCGCGACGGCGGCGTGATCCTTGGTCTCGCCGACGGAGCATCGGTGGCTCGCGCGGTCGAACGCCTGGGAGGCACAGTTCTGGTGGCCGCGCAGATTAGAGGCCTGCTGGAGGTGTTCTGCGGGATGACTCGGGACCCCGACTGGGGGCCGGTTCTCGCGATCGGCCTTGGCGGCACCGCGGTCGAGCATTTGCCTGGCGTGCGCTCATGCATAGCGCCCATCGCAATCGAAGAGGCGCGCCGCCTGGTCAGCGAAACCGACGTCGTCTCGCGTGCGGTGTCACCCGCCGCGGCAGAGGCAATCGCCGTGGTGGTCGTCGCGCTTGGCCGCATGGCCGCCGAGCATCCGGAGATCACAGCCATCGATGTGAATCCCCTCATCGTGGACGAGCATGGAGCCGTCGCCGTGGACGCGCTGGTGGAGGTCGGTTCATGACTTCATCGACCGTTTTGCTCGAGCGTCGAGGACCGGCTGCGTGGCTCACGCTCAATCGACCCGACAAGCTGAATGCCATGAACGGGGAGATGGTCCGCGAGCTCCGCGAGCGATTGGCTGCGATCGAGGGCGACGACACGGTGAAGGTGGTGGTGCTGACCGGGGCCGGGCGAGCGTTCTCCGCCGGTTACGACATATCCGAAGAGGTGACCGACAAGATAGCTGGAGCTGAGCAGTGGCGTGCCGTGCTTGCGCCTGACGTCGAGCTGGCGATGCAGCTTTGGGCGCTGTCGCGCCCGACCATCGCCGCCGTCAGGGGCTGGTGCCTTGCGGGCGCATGCGAGCTCGCGATGGCGTGCGACATGATCGTGTCGGCCACGGATGCGCGTTTCGGCGAGCCCGAGATCCGGTACGGCTCGGGACCGGTGGCTCTTCTGATGCCGTTCATCCTCGGCCAGAAGAAGACGAATGAGCTGCTCTTCACCGGGGACACGATGAGCGCGGAGGAGGCGCATCGCTGCGGCCTCGTCAATCGCGTGGTCGAGGCGGCGGATCTCGAGGGTGCAGTGGACGAGCTCGTGATGAAGATCGCGCCGACGCCCCTCCCCATCCTGCGCTTGACCAAGCTCGCGCTGGTTCGCGCCTATGAGGCGATGGGACTTCGCAGCGCGGTCGCCAGCAACCTCGACCTTTCTGCGATCCTGAACGCGGCCGAGACCCCAGAGCAGCACCAGTTCGATCGGATCGTCGCGAAAGATGGCTTGAAAGCCGCATTGAGGTGGCGCGATTCCCGGTACGGAAAGTTAGGAGACGAGGGTCAGTGAAGGAAACGGTCGGCGAAATGACTCAACGCGCTGCGTTCGTTCTCCCGGCCGACGTGCTCGCGCTGAAGACGCGGGCCGCCGATTTCGTCGAGAAGGAGATCTGGCCGGTCGAGGCGAAGGTAGCCAAAGCCGAGGCTATCGACCCCGCCGACGTCGCGATGCTCAGGCGGAAAGCGCGTGCTGCCGGATTCTCGATGCTCAACATGCCCACGCGGCTGGGCGGGAAGGACCTGTCGATGCTCGGACAGGTGGCGATCGAGGAGCAGGCGGGCAAAGCGACGAACGGCCTGGGGTTTGCGGTCGCCGATCGCGGCCCGCGCGAGCTGGTCGAGATCGCCAGTGAGGACCAGGTTCAGCGTTTCGTCATGCCGATCATGCGCGGCGAGGCCCGCGAGGCCTGGGCGGTGACGGAGCCTGGTGCCGGATCCGACGTCAGCGCCGTTCGTGCCACCGCGGTTCGCGCTGGCGATGGCTGGGTGCTCAACGGCGAGAAGTGGTTCGTGACCGACGCGGACACCGCGGCTTTTTTCATCGTGCTTGCGTGGGCGGGAGAGGAGCAAACGCTGTTCCTGGTGCGGCGTGACAACCCGGGAGTGCACATCGACAGGTACCCGCAATTCATGCACGATCCCTACATCAGCAAACATGCTGAGATGCGTTTTGTCGACTGCCGCGTCAAAGACGAGGACCGGGTGCCGGCCAGCGGCGAGGAGGGCGCCAAGGCGTGGTTCACCGCAGAGCGCCTGTTCATCGCCGCCCGCAGCTGCGGCACCGCCGAGCGTGTGATCGGTCTTGCCCGCTCATGGGCTCAGGAGAGGATTGCCTATGGCCATCCGATCGCTGATTACCAGGGCGTGCAGTTTCCGCTGGCCGACTCTCTCACCGAGCTCGCCGCCGCCCGGCTGCTCACATATCACGCGGCTGCCGAGTTCGATGCCGGCGGGGATCCTCGCGTTGCGCACGGAAAGGCGGCGATGGCCAAACTGTTCGCCTCCGAGATGGTCGCTCGAGTCACCGACCGGGCAGTGCAGATACTCGGCGGACGAGGGTTCATGACGGAGAACCCCGTCAACCGCTACTACCGCGAGGTGCGCGTGGACCGGATATGGGAGGGCACCAGCGAGATTCAGCGCTTGATCATCGCGAGGGGCCTCTTCAAACGGGGGGCGTCCACCTACCTGGCGTAGCGCCTCCGTGCCCGTCGTCACTCGCTTTGGACCGAACGATCCGTGCGTCCAGGGCCAGCACCCCGTCCCTGGTGACGAGGAGCGGGTTGATCTCCATCTCCGCGAAGTCCGTCCGCTCCGAGCCAAGTGTTGACATCGCCACCGCCGCCCGCGCCGCCGCTGTGATGTCGAGGGCGGGGTGCCCGCGCGCTCCGAGCAGCAACGGGGCTCCCCTCAATGATCGAATCAGCTCCTCAGCCATCTTCTGATTGATGGGCGCGAGCGCGACCGCAAGGTCCTGCAGCACCTCGGCATATACGCCACCCATGCCCACCACCACGATCGGGCCGAAGCTGGGGTCTCGCCGGACGCCGATGATCAGCTCGACGCCTTCCGGGGCGACCGCCATCTGCTCGATCGAGAAAGCCGGCGGCTCGAGGCGACCGGCCATGTCCGTGAACGCCGACGCCAGCTCTGAATCGCCTTCGATGGCGAGCCTGACGCCTCCCGCATCCGATTTGCGTGACGAACCAAGAGCCTTGAGGACCACCGGATAGCCGAGCGCCTTCGCGCCGGCCTTGGCCTCGGCGAGCGTCACCACCTGAACCGCTTTGACGAAAGGCACGCCCGCAACCGCCATCAGGTTTCGGGCTTCGAAATAGCCATCCTGCGTTTGTGGTTGCACAGCCGGCTGCGGCATGGCCGGCACCCCGCTTGGAATCTGCTCGGCGTACTGCGCAAGCCGGGCGAGCACGTGGACAGCCGATTGGATGTCCGCGTAGACGGGGACCCGCCTCGAGCGCAGGGCGCGAATCGACGGCGAGGCGGGATACATGGTCTGTGCGACCAGGGGGCGCCCGGTCTCCTCGACGGCATTCGCCATTCCCACCGCCACCTGGGTCTCGCGCCTGGCAAAGTCGAGGGACTCCTGGCTGTACCCGCCGAAATAACCAGTGAGCAGGACCGCATCCACCTCGCCCGAGGCCGCCAGTGTGCGCACGGTGCGTTCGAAGTTGCGGAAGTCCTCCTCCCCGCCTCCGGCCAGGTCGACCGGGTTGCGTGTCGCCGCTCGCTCCGGCAGCGTGGCAGCAATTTGCGCGGCGACGCCGTCGCTGAGCAGAGGCAACGCCATCCCGCTCTGAATCACCATGTCGGCGGCGAGCGCGACGTGGCCGCCCCCGTCACCCACGATCCCGATGCGGCGGCCTCGGGGCGGATTCGGCATCAACACTCCCTGCGCCAGCTCGATCATCTCGCGAGGAGAGCTCACGCGCAGCATCCCGCTCGCGCGGCACGCCGCATCAACCGCCACGGAGGCGCTGACCATGGCGCCTGTGTGCGATCGAGCGGCGCGGGCGCCTGCCCTTGACGAGCCGACGGTGAGCAGAATCACCGGCTTGCCCGCATCGTGCGCGCGCATCGCCGCCTCGGCGAGGTCCCTACCGTCGTGAAAGTCCTCGGCGTAAACGGCGATCACGCGCGTTGGATCGTGTGACGTGTACGACTCGATGAGCTCCGTCACATCGAGGTCCGCCTGGTTGCCGACGGAGACGAACCGTGAGAATCCAACGCCGGCCTCGGTGGCGATCAGGGCCAGCTCGATCCCGAGGTTGCCGCTCTGGGAGATCAGGCCGATCGATCCGGGGCCGAACTCGCTCGATGCGAGGTCGAGCTTGCTGACCGTATCCGCGACGCCGAGGCAGTTCGGGCCGACCAGAAGAGCGCCCGCGGCCCGGACCTTCTCCGTGACCGCCCGCTCGATGGCGCGGCCGTCGCGCCCAGTCTCGCCCAGGCCCGCCGTGATCGCGACGATCGCCCGGGCGCCGGCCGCCAGGGCGTCGTCGACTGCCGACTCGAAGCCGGCTGCGCCGATGCTGATCACCACGAGGTCGACGGGCTGTGGGATGTCGGCAAGGGACGGAAATGTCCGCTGGCCGAGGATGTCCTTGCCACCGCGATTGACAAGGAAGACGCTTCGCCTGGACACCCCTTTCAGCGCGCTTCGAGCGAGCCAGTAGCCCCACTTGGAGGGAGTGGCGGAGGCTCCAAGGATCGCCAGCGAGCGCGGGTCGAAGAGCGGTTTCAGATCGCGGGCCGGCGGTCTGGACACGAGGCTACTTCGTGAGGTCGCGGGCCATCTCGGCGAAGTTGTCGACGTAGCGCTGGACATCCTCCTCCGAGTGCTGCACGGAGAGGGTCCAGTTCTCTTCGGCGAAGGGCGCCATCAACACACCGCGGTTGCATTGGTAGAGCCATGACACATAAGCCCAGGTCTTGTCGATCGTCAGGTAGTCGCGGTAGTTGCGAACCCTTTCCTTTCTATAAGTGACCCCGCCCCTCGCCCCCAACGCCATGACGTGGAAAGGCAGGTTGTGCTCGGCGATCACGTCGCGGAGGCCCCCCGCGAGCACTTCGCCCAGCGCGTCGAAGTGCGCATAGGCCTCGGGGGTCAGGATCCGCGTCAGCGTCGTCCTGGAAGCGGCCATCGTCAGCGGGTTGCCGTTGAAAGTTCCGAACTGCGCGACGCGATCCTCATCGATCATGGCCATCACGTCCGCACGGCCCCCAACAGCACCGCATGGCACGCCGCCGCCAATCGCCTTCGCCAGCGCGATGATGTCGGGGGTGACGCCGAGCCGCTCGGTCGCGCCGCCCGGCGCAATCGTGCAGCCGGTCTTGACCTCGTCGAATATCAGCAATGCGCCGTGCCGGTGGGCGATCTCTTTCACCTGCGCCAGGTAGCCGTCATCGGGCATGACGATGCCGAGGTTCATCATCACGGGCTCGACGATCACCGCCGCGATCTTGCCCGGATGACGCTCGAAGACACGCTGGAGCTGATCCGGGTCGTTGAATGCAACCACCAGCGTGAGGTCGCTCATGGCTTTGGGGATTCCCTCGGTGTACGGCACCGAGGCGGGGTTGTCCGCCGGGCCCATCAGGTCCGGCTTCGGCTCGACCGAAACCATGAGCGCGTCGTGGTGGCCGTGGTAGGTCGCCTCGATCTTCACCAGGTGGTCGCGCCCTGTGAAGCCGCGGGCCAGGCGGACCGCGTCCAGCGTCGACTCCGTGCCGCTGTTGGTGAAGCGCCATTGCGGCTGCTTGAAGCGACGGGCGAGCTCCCTGGCGACCACGACCGCGTCCTCGCCGGGCTGCGCGAAGTGGGTGCCGAGCCGCGCGCGCTCGGAGATCGCCTCGACGATCAGGGGGTGGGCGTGGCCGACCACCATGACGCCAAAGCCGTTGTGGAAGTCGACATATTCGTTGCGGTCGACATCCCACACGCGACTGCCCAGACCGCGCTGGATGAAGATCGGCTGTGGCGGCGCGTCCTGGAACGATGACGGCACGCCCTTCGGCAAGAACTCCTTGGCCTCGTTCCACATGTCGTCCGAACGTCGCCGCGCGGCGCGAAACTTGGCCTCCTCCTTCTCGATCAGGACGGCGGCGCGCTCGGTCATGTCCCGCACCGACGTGCTCATGACCGCTCCACAGCGACGGGGAAGGGCAGCGCGATGGGGTCCGTCGCGAGGCGGCTGCGGCCGTGCTCGTCGAAACGGTCAAGCCCAAGGTCTCCGACCTCGGCGACGGAGGTGCGGCCCTCCAGCGCGAGGTCGGCCGCGATCTTCGCGACCGCAGGGCCCCACATCATCCCGTGACCGCCCGCCGATGCAATCGTCACTCCATCGATCCGCTCGCCGTCGGGAGTCAAGGCCGGCCCGAGGATCGGCTGGTGGTCGGGCGTGTAATCGATGGTCGCAGCCCAGGCCTTTCGCAAGCCCAAGCCCTCGGTCACGGGTAGGAAGTGGGCAAGGCGTGATCGCATCTTTTCCATGTACCTCCAGTCAATCTCGCGGGAAGGCCCGGGCGGCTCATCTGGGTTGCTCATCCCGAAGAGCAGGCCCCCCTCCTCGAGGCGCCAGTAGAGGCCGGCGCCGAGGTCGAAGCCCATGGCCTGCCGGGCCACCTCGAAAGCCGGGTGGGGCTCGGTCACCGCGACCTGGTGGCGCACGGCGCCCGCGGGAATCTCCAAACCGGCGGCGATACCGACCTCGTGCAGAGTCGGGCCTCCGGTCAGGATGGCCCGTGAGGTCTCGATCAGACCGGCGGTTGTCAAGACACCAGTGAGCTTGCGGCCGCTCGCGGTCTTCTCGGTTCGCAAACCGACAAACGCGGTGTGCTCGCGGAGCGCGACGCCGGCCTGCTGCATTGCGAGCAGGTACGCGGTGACGTTTCGCGGGGGATCGATGCAGCCGTCGGAGGCGAGGTAGCTGGCGCCGACGAAGCTGCCTGGCGCCAGCTCGGGATTGAGCTCCAGCGCGGCGTCCGGCTCCAACCATTGGGCGTCGACGCCTGCAGCCCGCTGCATCGCCACCCGCTCGCGACCGACCCGCGCCTCGTCGGCGGTCACGGCGAAGATCAGATAGCCCAGCTCACGGAAGGCGGAGTCCGTGCCCAGGCGTGCCTGCTGGTTTCGGTAGAAATCGGTGCTCCAGCGGCCGAGCGCCACCGTGGTCGGGGTTCCCCCCTGCGCGCGGACCATGCCCGCGGCGCGGCTGCTGGCGCCGATCCCGGCTCGTCCCCGTTCCAGGGCCAGGACCCGCTCGGCGCCCTGGGTGGCGGCAAAGTACGACCCCCAGCCCCCCACCGTGCCTGCTCCGACCACGACCAGGTCGGCGCGGTCGCTTGCCACGGCGCCATTATCGTCCGGCGGGGAGGCCCTTTACCCTTGCGGGATGCCAGACAGGCGGCCTCGTGGCGCGCTCTACGGAATCGTGGCGGCGGTGTTCGTGTCCGGCACCGGTATCGGGTCGCTCCTGCCGATCCTTCCGCTGTTCCTACGCGAGCGCGGGGCGTCGTACTCGTTCGTCGGGCTGATCGTCGGCGCTGCCCTTGCGGCGCAAGCGGTCGGCCAATGGCCCGCGGGATGGCTCGCGGAAAGGATCGGTCGCAAGGAGATGATGGTCGCCGGCCTGCTCGTCGCTTCGGCGGGCTCGCTCATGTTCCTTCTACCCCTCCCGATCGAATGGTTGGTTGCCGTGCGATTCCTTCAGGGCCTCGGTTTTGCAGCCGCTGCCCCGGCCGAGATCGCCGCCGTCGCCGATGTCGTCGCGCCGGAGGAGCTGGGCCGCGCTTATGGATGGGTCTCAGCCGCACGCCAGTCGGGGTTCATCGTCGGCCCTGCCCTCGGCGGGCTGCTGGCCGTGTTCGGCCGTTGGACCGTCTTCGCGGTGACCGGAGGGGCTCTCGCGACAGCGGCCCTGGTCGCAGCGTTTACCCTTCCGCGGTCAGTGCGCCGGCCGCGCGCAGAGGTCAGCATCGCCCGCGTCTTCATGCGGTCGACCCGCGTTGGGGTGGCGATGCGCGCGGTGGTGACCATGACGTTAGGTCTTGGGCTGCTGATCGGGATCTACGACGTGGTCTGGAGCCTCTACATGCGCCAGATCGGGGCGAGCGACCTCGTGATCGGGCTTTCCTTTACCTTCTTTGCCCTCCCTCTGGTCGCCGCCACCCCGTTCGCAGGCTGGGCGTCCGACCGCTGGGACCGGCGCTGGATCGCGTTCACCTCGGTTGCGCTCGGCTCATTGATGGCGGTGGTCTACCCGTTCGTCAACATCATCCCGGCGGTCATCGGGGTCGGCGTCGTCGAGGCCACGCTCTGGGCGTTCACCGAGCCTGCGATGAATTCCTTCTTGATGGAGGCGGTGCGCGACCGTCGGGGCGAGGCGCAAGGGGTGGTCGGCACCGCGCAGAGCGGCTCGATGGCGGTGGGCTCGCTCATCGGCGGGTCTCTCTTCGCTCTGGGGCTGGGCGTCCCGTTCTTCGTGGCGGCGGCTGTCGGCTTCGGGTTTGCGCTGGCCGCCCTGCCGGGGTTGCGCGCCGCGGGCCGGCGCGGGCCCGCGATTCAGGAGCCGGCCTGACCCTCACGCGTCATAGGCTTTGGCCGCCGGCGAAACGGGAGGCCAGAGCCAGGGCGATCAGCAGAGCCAGGACTCCCGGCCACCAGCTCGCCGCGGGTGGGACCCCAGTGTTCGGCAACCCAGGGACCGTGCTGCCGGTCACCGTGGCACGACCCGTGTTGTTGGCCGGATTGAAATCGCCGGGAGTGCCGGCAAGCCGTGACGCGACATTGGTCACCGCGGTCGTCCGCAGCACCGTGACGACCAGACGAAGCGTGGCCGTCGCGTTGAGGGCGAGGTTGCCGATGACCCAGACGCCTGTGCCTGGCGCGTAGGTGCCCTGGCTCGGGGTCGCGGAAACCAATGCGAGGCCTGCCGGCAGGAGGTCACGGACCTGCACGCCGGTCGCTGCGTTGGGACCGAGGTTCTTGGCGGTGATCGTGAACGTCACGTTGGAGTTGACGGCCGGCGTTGGATCGCTCACGGATTTCCTTACCTGGATGTCGGCGGCGGTCGCGACGATGACCAGCGGCGTGACGACGGTGTTGCTGAGGTTGTAAGTCCAGATGTCCAGGCCTTTGGCGTCACCGAAGTTCCCGGTGCAGGGCACATTGGTGTTGCCGCCGGACGCCGTCCCGTATGCGCGCTGGACGCCGGCCGAGTTGAATCCGGTGATCGGGTTGGACGCTGCCGTTGTAGGCGGTGCGGTACCGCACAGCACGGTGCCGACCGCATTCCCAGAGTTGACGACTGTTCCGTTCCGGGTCATGTACGCGCGGTCGTCGTAGAAGGCGCCGCTGCAACCGCCGGTGAGCGGGGGGCAAACACCACCCGGCGCGTTGAGCATCGTGATCGTCGGCCCACCCGCAGTGTCGTTCTCCACGTCGATCATCGGGAAGTGGTACTCGCCGCCATGCAGGCTCACATGTGCCTCGTATGAGCCAACTGGAAAGGCAGCGTTGGAGTTGTCGAGCCCGTCCCAGGCCACCGTGTGGATTCCGGCGCCGCCGACGACCCCGCGTAGCGAGCGGTTGAGCGGGTTGGTCGGGTCGAAGTCCACGCCGTCGCGGCTGATCACGATGTCGTAAACGCCCGGCACGTTGGTCGTGAACTTGAAAGTGCCGCCCGTGTTGACGAGGCTCGTGTTTCCGCCCACGTTGCCGGCGAAGGAGATCGCGCTCATGATCGGAGCGATCGGCGCTGCCGGAATGCCAAGCGCCGCGATGGTGGCGGCCGCGGGGGGTTCGAAGAAAAGCGGGAAGCTGGGGAGGCCAAGGCTGACCCCTCCCTGGATGCCCGTCAGCTGGCCCGGGCTGCCGGTGGCGTCGGCGACCGCGTCGTGATACAGGGGCGTCTTGCCATCTGAATCGAGGAAGCCAACCTGGTTCCCGTAAACGACCCACCCGTTCGGGTCCATGCCGCGGAGGTCGATCTTGTATCGATAAGCGTCTCGAGTCACCGCATAGATCGAGGGGAACACCGGCAGGCCGTTGGCGGCCGTGAACAGGGCCAGGTAATAGGTGAACACCCGCCCCGTGATGTTCACGGCCGACGCCAGGTTGGCGCGAACAGTCGCATCCCATGCGGCAATCGAGGTGCCCTGGGTCGCATTGAAGTCGCCCGCCGCCGCCAGGGCGACATCCGCGGCCACGGCACCATCGGTGTTTGAAGCCCCACCAAGCGGACCCAGGAAAGAGATGTCGTAAATCCCAGTCGAGGGAGCGGCGTAGTGGCACGGAATGTAGCCGCCCGCGCCGCTGGTGGGGATGGTGTCGGGTCCGGCCAGCTCCTCTGCACGGCTGGTGATGATGCCCTGGGAGGGCGGCGCTCCTACCAGCAGCCGCTGGGCGGCGCAGCTGAAGTCCGCGAGCGCCGGGATCGTCTCGGTGCCGATCGGGCCGGTGACACGGTTCGGGTTGTAGACGCGAATATCGCTGAGGCCCTGGCCCATTGCGCTCGACCCCAGCATCAGCACCTGCCCCGCTGTCATGTAGGCCTTGACCAGAGTGCGCCGGGTCAAAGCCCCGTTTCCGTACGACCCGGTCCGCCACTCGGTGTTGGCTCGGCTGCCCGCAGCCCCGTTCGGCCACAGGTTTGCGCTCCCGGCCGCCAGCGCCGGAGGAGCGCCAAGCAGCAGCGTCATCGCCGAGCCTGCCGCGGCGAGTCCCAGGCGTCCGCGGGCCAGCCTAAGCAAGGATGGCGCTCACGAGGAGGCGATGGGTGTCGCTGAGGATCGAAGGGTCCCAGGCACCGGTACAGGTGATGAGGGTCAATGAAGCCACCTTGCTGGGCGCGAACAGTGAAGCGACTCTGGCTCCTGCGGCGACGACGCGCCTGGCGGTCACCATGAACGTCAGCCTGGTGCCATCCCCGCGGACGATCGTCAGCCTGTCGCCGGGGCGCAGCTCGCTCAACCGGGTGAAAACGGCCGAGCCCGTCCACCAGTCGACGTGCCCATTGAGAAGGGCGTTTCCGGGTTGCCCGGGCGCCGGTCCGAGGCTGTACCAGGCGACGTCGTGATAGTCCCTGGGGGTCAGCATGGTCCGGTTGGCGTCGAGGCCCCGCGCTTCGATCCTGGCGTTGACCCCGATCTTCGCGATCAGCAGGCGCGCCGGCGACGGGTCGGAGGCGGCCGGCACGGCGGGAGCGGCATGATAGCCCTCCGGCGCGGCCGAGCTGGCGACTGCGAGGGGAGCCGGCACCCCAGGCAGCACCACATCCGGCGACACCGCCGCCACGAGGCACAGGCCCAAGACCACGGCACGGCCAAACATTTGCGCGATTCTAGGGTGCAGCCCCCCAAAAATCGTGCATTTAGGGTTCAAATCCTTGCCGCAGGCCCGAGTACAAGGCCGGTCGGGGCGTTGGGGCATGCCCAGCGTTTTGTGTTGAGAGCAAGGATGCATGAGTGACGCAACCGCCGCTCAAATGACAGTCTTACCGGAGCCGGCCAGGCCGTCGGACCTTAGCTGGCGTCCGGCCCGACACGCCTGTGCGTCCACCCCGGGGGCGCCCGCAATCAAGATCAGGAGCGCCCTGGACGGGTTCACGGCGGAGGATGTCGCGAGCGCCCTCGAAGGGTTGCCGCCGCCTGGCGATTACGAGGTGGTCGTGAAGGCCCTTCGGTATCGCGCCAACCCCAGCCTTTCGGCCCTGTGCGAGTTCGACGTCAGGCGCATCGTGCTGCGGGTGCCCGAGCCGTTCCAGCCCTGGAACGAGATCGTCTATCACGCGGCCAAGCGCAAGCCAGGGCCGGGCTGGACTTTCGAGTGGGTGTCCGACACGGTGCCGTTCCGGCAGCGTCGCGAGGTGCTTCGGTTCCTTTACTGCCACGAATGGATGCACTGGTACCTGCGAGAGGTGCTGGGGCGCAGATCCGGCGCCGAAACCGCCTGCGATCGGTTTGCCCTGCGAAACTTCCAGCGGCAGCAGGTGGTCATCGCCGACGCGGTCGCAGCCCTCGCCGACAGGGGTCGTCCATCAGTCGCCACGCACGGACGGCCGATCGCCGCGTAGCGCCACCGTCCAGTCCTAAGATTCTCCCCATGGCCATCGCTCGCGCGGGCTTTGGGCGCACCGGGCATCAGAGCAGCCGCGTGATCTTCGGCGCCGCCGCCCTTGGCTCTGTGAGCCAGGACATTGCGGATCGCACGCTCGAAGTGTTGATGCGGCACGGAATCAATCACATCGACGTGGCCGCTTCGTATGGCGACGCCGAGCTCCGCGTAAAGCCGTGGCTGCGGGGTGCGGCGCGTGACACGTTCTTTCTTGCCACCAAGACAGGTGAGCGCAAGGCCGCGGGCGCGCGCGAAGAGCTGCATCGGTCGCTCGACAGGTTGGGCGTCGACCACGTCGACCTATGGCAGCTGCACAACCTGGCGGACCCCATCGAGTGGGACATCGCGTTGAGCCCGGGCGGAGCGGTCGAGGCGGCAGCGGAGGCGCGTGAACAAGGCCTGGTCAAGTGGATCGGCGTCACGGGCCATGGCGCCCAGATCGCCGCCACCCACCGCCGCAGCATTGCGAGATTCGACTTCGATTCGGTCCTTCTTCCTTACAACTTCGTGACGATGCAGTCGCCCTACTACGCGGAAAACTTCGAGGCCCTCGTCGCCGCTTGCGCGGAACGCGGGACGGCGGTTCAGACGATCAAGTCGATCGCGCTGCGGCCGTGGGAAGGGCGCACACATACACGCACCACCTGGTACCAACCGCTCGAGGACCAGCCCGACATCGACCTGGCCGTCTGGTGGGTGCTGGGAAGGCCTGGCGTGTTCTTGAACACAGTCGGCGACGTGGACCTACTGCCGCGAGTGCTCGATGCCGCGGAACGATTCGAGCAGAGACCCGACGACGCGGCCATGCAATCGCTGATGCAACGCGCTAAAGCCGAGGCGCTGTTTGTATAAGTAGAGCGCTCCGCTCACCGTCGTGTCAGTGGCTGCTCACCACCGCGTCACCACCACCTTCTTCTTCGTGAAGAAGTCGATGCCATCCGTGCCATGCACATGGAGGTCGCCGTAGAACGAACCCTTCCAACCGCTGAACGGGAAGAACGCGAATGGCTGGGCGATCGGCACGTTGATCCCCGTCATGCCGGCTTCGACCCGTTCTCGGAACTCGCGTGCCGACTTGCCCGATTGCGTGAAGATCGTCGCCATGTTGCCGAGCGCCATCCTGTTGGCGCGGGCGATGGCCTCGTCCAGCGTGGCGGCCCGTGCGACCGACAGCACCGGCCCGAAGATCTCCTCACGCCCGACGGCCATGTCCGAGGTCACGTTGTCGAGAATCGTCGGACCGAGAAAGAACCCCGTGCGCGAAATCTGACCGCGGCCGTCGACGAGCAGCTCCGCCCCTTCTGCCACGCCCTTCTCGACCCAGCCGGCCACGCGGTCGCGGTGGTCGGCGCGGATCAGCGGCCCCACCTGCACGCCCTCCTGGTCGCCGGGCCCGACGACCATCTTGGCCGCTGCTTTCGCGAGTGGCCCGATAAGACCGTCCGCGGCGTCACCGACCGCCACGGCAACGGAACCTGCCAGGCACCGCTCGCCGGCGTTGCCGAAGGCAGAGTTGAGAATCGCCGGCATGGCGATGTCCGGATCTGCATCCGGCATCACCACGATGTGGTTCTTGGCCCCGCCGAGCGCCTGGACCCGCTTGCCGTGCGCAGCGGCGGTCATGTAAACGTGACGTGCCACCGGCGCCGATCCCACAAACGAGATGGCGTTGACGTCCGGATGAACGAGCAGCGCATTCACCGCCTCGCCCGCTCCATGCACGACGTTCAGCACGCCTTCTGGAAAGCCCGCCTCGAGGAAGATCTCAGCGAGGCGGGCCGCGCCCAGAGGCGTGCGCTCTGATGGCTTGAGCACAAAGGTGTTCCCCGCCACGACGGCCAGCGGGAACATCCAGAGCGGGATCATCACAGGGAAGTTGAAAGGCGGGATGCCGGCGCACACGCCGACGGGGTAGCGATACAGGTCCTGGTCGACTCCGCCCGACACGTCGCGTAAGGTCCGGCCCTGGAGCAACGTCGGCGCGCCACACGCAAAGTCGACCACCTCGATGCCGCGGCGAACCTCGCCGCGCGACTCTTCGAGCGTTTTCCCATGGTGCCGCGTGATGATCGCGGCCAGGTCCTCGAAATGCTCTTCGAGCAGCGCCTTGTAGCGGAACATCAAACGGACCCGCTCCATCAGGGCCGTGCGAGACCAGCCGGTATAGGCGGCGGCGGCCGCCTGCACGGCGGCATCGACCTCTCTGGCTCCCGACATCGGCACCTGGCCGATCACCTCGCCCGTCGCTGGGTTGTAGATGGGCAGGGACCCCTCAACGTCCGGACTGCGCCACTGCGACCCGATCAGGTTCGCGATCATCGGCGTCAATCTAGCGCCTGCAACGAAGCGGCGTCGGATTTGGCGTCGCTCCTAGCGGAGGAGGCCGCCCTGCCAGGGCTGCCCGGCAATCGCGTGCAGGCCGCAGACCCAGTGGAATACCTGCGCGCCGTTGCCACCGCCGCGGACGGTCATGCTCGCAACGACCACCGAGCCTGTGAACTGCGGGCTCGAGTTGCCGTCGCTCACGTAAGAGACCTCAGGCAGGTACATGATTCCGCTCAAGTCTGTGGTGGCGCCAGGGCCGACGGACATCGTGCCGGAGAAACCGGTGGGCCCGTTCCCGCCGAAGATCACGAAGTTGTGGGTGCCCATCGGGTCGCGTGTCCCCAACCCCGCGGCGGGAGCCAGGTCGTCGAGGCCGTTGAGCTTCGCCTTGGTGATGTCGAGCGTGCCGGTGTCGGACGAATCGAGGACGATTGCGACGGCGCCGGCCGGGTCGACTGTGCCGGAGGCCGTGTAGGTGGTGTTGGTGATGGTGCCGAGCGACAGGTTGGTGGCGTTGATGATCTTGTAGACGCCGCCGTTCATCGTGCCGCCGCTTGGTGCGAACCCGTTGTAGATGCCCGGCTTCCAGTTGCCTGACGCGTCCTTCGCCTGGGCGGCGGTCGTGTACATCGGCGGCGGTGAGCCCGCGGCCACAGGCGAAGCGTTGTCGAAATTGGTCGGTGGCGGCACGTTGGAGTTGTCAGGCAGCCCGGTGCCGTCGGTCGTGTGGTAGTTGAGGCTGTTGCCGGCCCCGCCGTTGTCCAGAAAGTTCGTCGGGTTGCCGGGACAGGTGGTGCCGTCGTAATTGGTCTGCGTGCCAGGCACGCCGGTGGAGTGCGGGCCGTTGTTGGCGCCGAAGCTCCCGTAGGCATACACGGGACCGGTCACCGTCTGAAATGCAGCGCCGCCTCCGTTGATCATCGCGTCGCCGCTGACCGCCGCCACTGCGTACACGGAGCCGTTGATCTGTGGCCCGGGCGTGCTGGCGCGAGCCGAGGCTGCTGTTGTCAAGGTCGCGTAGCCAACCATGCGCGCGAAGATGCTCGGCTGCTGGTGACTGATCACGACATCGAGGACGCTCGGGTAGTTCAGGATCCCGTTCGGCCGGTAAGAGTCGAGCAGGGTGATCTGGTATCCAGCAACGCTGTACGTTCCGGCCGGGCAGCTGGCCACACTTGAGCAAGCTCCGGTCGGAACTGCGAAACCAAGCGCCGGAGCCAAGTACTGCATGGCCACCCAGTGAGCCTTGCTCGGGCCCTGCGGTCCGTACGACCTCGCCCCGGCCAGCGCCGCCGCGTCGGCATGCGCCTGGAGGTTGCGGCGGTCAGACATCGCGAGCCCGACGTCGAACACCATGGTGCCCAGGATCACGAACGCGACCAGCATCGCGCCGACGATCACTATGGCCTGTCCGCTCTGGCCCTTGCGTGCGGCTCCGACAGGTCTCATCAGTACTCCCCCAGCATCGTCGTCGACGACGCAATCCTCAGAAAGTTCGGCGCGGCCTGGCCGAGGAAAGGCACCAGGGTGTCGTAGCGATAGATGACGGTCACAACCACCTCGAAGCAGCCCTGGTACTTGGGGGCTTGATACTCCGCGGATCGCGAGCCGAGGTCACCCGCGATCGGGTCGCGACCGAGGCCGGCCTTCGCTATCGTGCAGTCGGCGTAGTTGCCGGCGGGGCCACCTTCGGGAGGATAGATGCAGACGGAAGCGTACCCAACGGCGGGATTGGGGCACGCCGAGGGCGAAGCCGAAGTCAGAGTCGTGCCCCGGCTGAATCCGCCGAGGACGGCGTTGACAGTCTGGAAAATTCTGGCATCGGTCAGGCAGCCGGACCCGTTGGCCGATGGCGTCTGCGTCATCCCGGAACACGAGCCGGCCGCACCGCCAAATGCGGTGTCACTCGGATCCGCATTCGGTACTGCTTGCCTCGCTCCCTGTCTGGCGGCTTCAGCCACGGTCGTCGTCGCCCAGTCGACACGAAACAGGTCGATGGTGATAGCGAGCATGAAGAACAGGAACGGAAAGACAAGGGCGAACTCCACGAGCGCCTGTCCGCGTTTGCTCTTGAACAGCACGTTCAGTACTCCGCCCGCTCGAACGAGGTGACGGTGATTGGAAATGAGGTGCCGGTCACCGGCCACAGCAGCGGGGTGATGATGTTGAGTCGGTAGGTGACGCTCACCGCAATGGAGTCGGAGCCGGGGTCCAGCGGACCCGCGCTGTTACTGGTCGCGTTGGTGATAACAGCGCCGGCGAGGCAGTGGAAGGTCACGCTGATCGTGCCTCCGCTGATGACCGAGCCGGCTGCTGTTCCATTGCTCGAGCTTTCGAGCGAGGCGAGATTGACGATGGATGAAATCGAGCCTCCGCCAGAGCCGATCGACGACGTCACCGTTACCGCAGATGGGCCTCCCGCTCCCGCACAAATGGCATCGCCCGTCGCGTGCTGCGCTGGAGACACTGCGATGCGAAGCGCCTGGCGCGCCGAGTTGGTCACCGCCTCTCTGTAATAGAAGGCTCGGCCAATGTCGGTGACTCCCAGTGCAAGCAGAAGGAGCACTGGCAGCGAGATGGCAACCTCGACCAGAGATTGACCGCGCAGTCGTTTCCTGCGACCGGCAACCATCAGCATCCCCCGAAGCCGATTTCGTATTCCATTTGATCCCCCAGAGCTGACTGTCCCAGCAGCTCTAGTGGTCTTAACGCTGGCGGGCGATATTTCCCGCGTTCAGTCGATGTGCGCCACCACCGGTTTAGGGGGTTGCGCGCCCTGGACAACGATCACCGCCGCGAGCACGAGGATCGCACCGAGAACCTGGATGGGCGACATTCGATCTCCGAGCAGCACCACGGCGAGCCCGACCGTGACCACCGGCTCCCAGGTGCTCAGCAGGGCGGCCCGGGCGGCGCCCACCCTTGGGAGGCCGGCGAGAAACAGCGAGATGGCCAGCATCGTGGGCACCACCGCCAGCCCCACCGCGACCGCCCACCCGGCCGCGGAGGGCGGCAGCGCGAGCTGGTTGCCCAATGCGGCCAGCACCGCAAATGCAAGCGCGGCACCGCTGATGATCACCGCGCTCGCCGGCAGCGCGGGCACCGAATCCATCACCCGCTCCCCGACCAGGATGTATGCGGTGTAGATGACAGGAGAGGCCACGGCCAGCACCAGCGCCCACGACAGCTCGAAATGCGCGCCGCCGCCCACCAGCAGCACGAGCCCGACAAAGCTCGCGACCAGCGCCATCAGGTGCCAGGGGGAAACCCGGCGGCGCAGAAACAGCCATCCCGCCGCCACGACCAGGCTCGGGTACATGTAAGCGATGAGCACCACGAGCGACGCCGGGAGCGTACGCAAGGCCAGGAAGTAGGTGAAGGACTGCGCGCAGTAGCCGATGAAGCCCATCCCAAACAGGATCAGCAACCGGCTGCGGCCCAGCCGGAGCGGGTTGTGCCCAAGCAGGAACGCCACCGCCAGCATGCCCACGGCCGCCAGCCCGAACCTGAACGCAAGCGCTTGCTCCGCGCCCAGGCCTGCTGCATAAGCGTACTTGGCGAGAATCGACAGGGTGCCGAAGCAGGTCGCCGACGCCAGCACGATGATCGTCCCGGTCCGCTGACTCTCGGACACTAACTCTGTTGACTCGTGTAGGGCCCCTCGATGCGGGTGAATTCGACCCGGTTACCTGCCGGGTCGCGGCAGAAGAATCGCGGTCGGTTGGGGATCGGCGTGTCGTCGCTTGGCGCATGTCCGGCACCGACGAGACGGCTGCGCATCTCGGCCAGGTCATCGACCTCGAGGCAGAAATGCCGAGCAGCGTCAGGGTCGGTTTCGCCCTGAAAAAAATGCAGCTCGAGGCCATCGCCCGCGGCAAACCACACGAGGTTCATGCCGCGCAGGCTCGAAGGGACCGGCAGCTCGCGCAGCCCGAGCAGCTCGCCATAGAAGGAGCGCAGCGCGGCCTGCCCCCCGGTGGCGAAGGGCGACGACACGTGCTGCAGGCCGCGAACTCTCATGCGCACGGGAGAGGTTAGTCGAACAGGCTCACGAAGAACGCGAAGGTCGTCAGCCCAGGATTTTTGCTGACCCGTAACCCGCGGCCAGGGGGCGGCCCTTGGCGAAACGCTCTGGCGTGAAGTCGCGGATGCCGGCGTCCACCTCGACACCCATCACCAGGTCGGCCACGTCAGCACCCAGCGCAGGCCCCAGCTTGAAGCCGTGGCCGCTGGTGCCTGCGTCGACGAAGACGCCCGGCGCCACCTCGCCGATCACCGGCATCCAGTCAGGGCTGACGTCGTACAGGCTTGCCCAGCCGCCGGTCGACACCGCATCCTTCAATTTGGGGATGCGCTTGGTGGCCAGCCGCGCCAGCGCGTGGGATTCCTCGGTGTCAAGCCCCCGGACCGGATCGTCCGGATCGACCTCCGGCTCCGGTGTCAGCGGGCCGAGGCAGTACTGGTCCTCTCCCTCCGACTTGCAGTAGTAGCCGCCGACTATGTCGGCATGGGCAAACCGCATCTCTCGGGCGTCGTGCCAGCGGATGGTGGCCACGTAATGCCGCTCGACCGTGAGCGGCAGATCGGATCCCAGGCTCGCTGCCAGCGCCCTCGTCCAAGGACCGGCTGCGATCAGCAGTCGGTCGCACTCGGTGGTGTCCCCAGCCTCGAGGACGAGCCTCGCGCCACCACCCTTGCGAGCCTGCACCGTGATCACTCGCGTGTACAGCCGCTGTGCAGCTCCCAGCTCGCACGCCCGCGCCAGCAACCCTGCGGTGGTGGCCACGGGATCCGCGTAGCCGGCCCCTGGCTCCCAGCCCGCAACGCCGATGTCGCCGGCGTTGAACAGCGGAAACCGACGCAAGAGATCCGCCGGGCTGAGCATCTCGATCCGCGTGCCGATCGAATTCATGTATGCGGCCGCGTCGTGCATTGCGGCCATGTCGACTTCGGGGTGCAAGTAGACGGCGCCTGTCTGGTGGTAACCGCAATCCCTGCCGCCTGTCAGGTCCGCGAAGGTGCGGAACATCTCGAGGCTCGCGTGCGCCACGCGGGCGAGGTATGGGTTCGTGTAGTAAGCCCGGCAGATCGCGGACGAGCGACCGGTCGGCCCGCTCGCTGGGGCGCCACGTTCGAAGACGACCGGCTTGAATCCCCCAGAGGCGAGGCGAAAGGCGGCGCTGGCGCCATGTATGCCGGCGCCGATTATCGCGACCTCTGATCCCGTCTTGCCGACCTGTGACATGTTTGCGATATCAGCTTCCGCAGTAGTCGAAGTCGGTGGCGAATCCACCGCTGACGCGGCTGGAGCTCATTGCGGCCGAGCGTGCACGCGAGATGCTTCAGTCAGCAATCCCCAACCTTCAAGCTGCCGGCGCAGGACTTCCAGCGGTGCGTCGCCCAACGGAGCCACTGGCGGCGCGAGCCACGGTCCGCACAACCCCTGAAGGTGCAGGGCAGCCTTGATCGCCGACGGAAACACTCCGGGCCGGACCGCCTGGATCAGCTCGAGCAGCAAGTCCTGGTGCGGTCGAGCCGCGTCCCAATCGCCACGCTCGAAATCGTCGAAGATCCGCACGACCCAGGCCGGGGCGATGTTCGCTCCTCCACAGATGGTGCCCGCGCCGCCCATCACCAGCGAAGGCAGCAGCATAGTGTCGCTGCCGGTGAAGATCCGGAAGTCCGGCAGATCACGCGTCGCCACGCATACCGACTCGAAGTATTCGAAATCGCGGCTTGAGTCCTTGATGCCCATCACGGCGCCCTCACGCGCCAGCGTCGCGACCGTCGCCGGGTCGGCCACGACCTTGGTGTTCTGGGGGATGTTGTAGACGAGAACCGGCAGCGAGCTCTTTGCCGCCACCGCCCGGTAGAAGCTCAGGACCGTCGCCTGGTCGATCGGATAGTAATAAGGAGGGGCGACGAGGACGGCATCGGCTCCGAGCTCAGCGGCGGCGATCACATCGGCGATGGAGTTAGCCAGCCGGCTCTGGACGACGCCACAGAGCACAGGCACGCGGCCGGCGGCGGCCTTGACGACGGCCGAGAGCACCTGATGGCGCGCCGCCTGGTCGAGCGACGCGACCTCCCCTGTCGACCCGAGCGCCAGCAGGCCGTGAACGCCACCGGCCAGCGTGTGCTCGACCACGCGCTGAATGCCCGGCTCGTCGACGGCGCCATCCCTGGTCATCGGTGTCACCAATGCGGGCAGGACGCCACGCAGCTCGTGCAGCTTCATCTCTAGAAGTATGTAAGGACCGCGTCGATCACCATGTAACCGTCGTCCACGACCGGGATGAGGCGCCACTTGTCGAAGGCTGTGCAGGGGTGCGAGATGCCGCATCCGACAAGATCCCCCACCTTGAGGTTCGCGCCGGCGCCGATCTTAAGAAATGCGTGCTGGTCCATCACCTTGGATATGGAAGCCACGACGCGCAGGGGGATCGGCGGCTGCGGACCCGGCGTCTTGACGAGACGCGGCACAGGCAGCTCGAGATCGTGGGGCACGTCGCGTTTCCCGAACCCGAGAATCGCAAGCCCCGGCTCAGGTGTCGAGAGCACGGCGCCCCAGATCTCAAGCGCCTCCTCGAGGCGGCCTGTTTCCGGGATGCGCCCTCCAAACGGGGACAGCTCCTGGTAGTGGGCGGCGTCATGCGTCAGATAGCACCCGCTGCGGAGCACCAGGCGTACCGGACGGCTCAGCTTCCATTCTCCGCCAAGGCACGCCACCGCCCGATCGGGGAAGGCGCTGCCGCCGGCGGTGACCATCACGGTCGGTGACTGCCCGAACAGGCCGGCTTCGTCCAGCTCCTGGACAAGCCCACGCATGTCCCGAAGGAAATCGTCGACGGCGTGAATGGTCGCCGTCGGGCTTGGCGCATCGATGACCCCCTCGAAGGCTTCGACGCCCGCCAAGGCAAGCCGTTGCGACCCGGCAACGGCGCGCGCCACCTCGAAAGCCTCCGCGTGGGTGCGGCAGCCCGCGCGGCCGCCCCTCGGACCGACCTCCAGGAGGACCTGGAGGCGCCGGCTGAAGGTGGTGTCACCGAGACCCGATTCGAGAATCCGCGCGGCGGCGACGGAGTCGACGAGGCAGTAGAAATCAAAGCCGAGATCGGATTCCAGCTCGCTTGCCAGCCAGCGGATGGCGGCGGACTCGACGAGCTCGTTGGCCAGGACCACACGCTCGACGCCCATGGCGCGCCACACGCGAACCTGGCTCACCGTCGCCGCGGTGACCGCCCAAGCACCGTCATCGAGCTGGAGCTTCAGGAGCTGCGGCGCCATCGTGGTCTTGCCGTGCGGCGCGAGCAGGAGCTCGTGGCGTTTGCAGTAGGCGGACACGAGCTTGCTGTTGTGGCGCATGGCCGAGTCCTTCAACACCATCACCGGTGGGAGAAAGTCGCTGCCGAGGACCTTCCAGCCGCGCGAGCGCACGTCACGGATCGTGGTCGGGGCGCCGGCCGGAAATGATTTGTAGCGCCAGTCGATCGGCTCGTCGAGGAGCGCGTCGAGCTTGAGGCCGCGAGCCTGGACCGTCATGAAACGACCGTAACGCATGGCGGTTGGCTGGTGTCAGACTTTGGGCGTTGCTCGAGCTGCCTCCACCAGTCGTCGATTTCTTGAAGCGGCCCAACCCCGCGGTGATCGCCTTCATCCGCCCTGACGGTTATCCCATGTCTGTCGCCACCTGGTACGACTGGGAGGACGGCATGATCCTGGTCAACATGCACGAGCGGCGCAGCCGGCTGCGCTGGATGCGAGCGAACCCCAGGGTGAGCGTGACCGCTCTGGGCGAGGGGGATTGGTACCGGCACGTCACCCTGTACGGATCCGTGGTCAGGTTTGCCGGCGATGCGGAACTGGCGGACATCGACCGGCTCTGCCTGCGGTACACAGGGAAGCCGTTCTCCAACCGGCGCGCGAAGCGCGTCAGCGCCTGGATCGAACCGCGTGGCTGGCACGGATGGGACGACAGCGGCGAGATCGCGAGCACCGACGTAAGGACGTAGCCGGCGCCGGCGGCCGCATTGACAGGGGGTGGATTTAGCGCCCCCGGAGGTCTAGGCTGGGGCTATGAGCAAGGGATTTGGGGAGTCCGATTTCGCGCAGATTCTCAGCGACAAGGCGACGACCGAGAGCGTCCAGCGCCTGCTCGATGAGAATCGCCTGCAGGCAGAGCGGGCCACCAGCCGCAAAGCCACGGGCGAGTACGGCGTTTGCGAGGATTGCGGCCAGAAGATCTCCGCCGAGCGCCTGGAGTTCCTACCCGACGCGACGCGCTGCGTGAGCTGCCAGGCACGCCAGGAAAGGGAGTAACCCGGCCGCGTTCGCGCCCCCCGGGCTCGGCGGCGATGCCCTGGAGTCGAATCGACCCGCCGATGAGAGGGGACCTGGGTCTCCTCTCATCCGTCACGTCGTGGACTTTATGAAGAAGCCCGCCGTGGCAATTACTATGTAGGCGCCCACCAGCTGCATACCTGACAGCCAGTTGCTGCGCCCCTCGAGCGCGATCAGCGCGACGATGAGGGTGCCGACCGAGACCACTGCGATCTCAAACGCGGTGAAGACGAAGTCCATCGGATGGCCCAGCGCCAGGCTCACAAAGACCAGGATCGGGGCGACGAACATCGCCACCTGGGTCGACGAACCGACCGCGATCTCGAGGGTGACGTCAAGCCGGTTCTTGATGGCGAAGAACACTGCCGACGAGTGCTCGGCGGCGTTGCCGATGATCGGTATGACGATCAGGCCCACGAATATCGGAGGCAGGCTCAACGCTTCGATGGCCGGGGTCAGCGAGCCGACGAGGAACTCGGACTCCAGTCCCACGAGCAGCGCAGCGACCACCAGGACGATGACCGATGTACGCATCGACCAGTTGGCCGCGCGCTCCAGATCCTCCTTGCCTTCGAAGAGATGGGCATGCGTTATCTCCGTAAAGACCAGGGCGGCGACGTAGAGCACGATCAACACGATCGCCACGATTCCACTGACCACCTCTTTCTGGACGAATCCGACGCTCGGAGTCGTGAGCACGAGGAGCGCCGGCATCAGAAGGCCTGACACCGCGAGCAGGAGCGATGCGGAATGAACGCCCGCGGCGCGGGGATTGAAATGCTGCTCTTTGTGGCGCAGGCCGCCGACGAGGAACGAGATCCCAAGCACCAGCAGCAGGTTGCCGAGGATCGACCCGATCAGCGACGCCTTGACGATGAAGAAGTTGTCGGCCCTGATCAGCAGGACGCAAACGATCAGCTCGGTGATGTTGCCGAAGGTGGCGTTCAGCAGGCCCCCAAGGCGCGGGCCGACCCGGTTCGCGATCTGCTCGGTGGAACGCCCGATGAGGCCGGCGAGGGGAACGATGGCGAGGCCCGAAGTGATGAACACCACGACTTGCTGGCCCAGCAGGTCGGCGACGATCGAGACCGGCACGAACACGAGCAGCCAATCGATCGACGGCTTTGACAGCCGCCCCAGCAGGGGGGTCACCAGGTGCGCGTAACCTTGTTGAGGGCACGCGGCCGGTCCGGGTCGATTTCTCGGGCCACCGCCACGCGATGAGCGAGCAGCTGGCCGAGGATGGCAAGCGTGAGGGGTGTCAAGTCCTCCGGGAGGCCTGAGTCGATGCCGACCGATTGCATCTCAACGCGCGGCGCTTCGCCGTCGAAGAGGCCGATCACGCGACAGCCATAGGCGTCCAGCCGCTTGCCGATTTCCTCCAGATCTGGGGCGACCGGGCCGCCGCCGCCGATGAACAGCACAGGAAAATCCTGGTCGACGACCGCGATCGGGCCGTGAGCAAAATCGGCCACCGACCAGGCGCGGGCCAGTATGTAGCTGGTCTCGGTGAGCTTCAGGGCCACCTCTTCCGCGGTCGCAAGATTGAAGCCGCGGGCAAGGACGATCGCCCGCGGTCCGAGGAGCGCAGGGGCCAGCCGGTCGAGCTCCGCCTCGCGGGCAAGGGCTTCCTCCATGGCGCCAGGGACCTGGCCAAGGGCGGTCTCGAATGCCGGCTGTGGATCGATCGCTTGCGAGAGGAGCGCGAGCGCGAGCAGGCTTGCCGTGTAGGTCTTGGAAGCGGGGACGCTATGCTCCGGACCGGCGCCGAGCGGGAGCACCAGCTCCGCCGCCGCGGCCAGCCTGGACTCGGGGTTGTTCGTGAGCGCGATGGTCAATGCGCCCTGCCGGACCGCCTCCTCGATCACTGCGATCACGTCCGGCGACGAGCCCGACTGCGAGATGCCGATGACGCACTGGCCCTCCAGCCGTGGAGGGCTCCCGTAGTGAGTGAACAGAGAGGGCGCCGCCAGCGAGACAAGGGCACGGTTGCGCCGCCCGAAAAGGTACTTGGCGTACAGCGCCGCGTGGTCGGAGCTGCCGCGGGCAGCGATCACAAACCCCTGTGGCCCAGCCTCCTTGATTCGAGCGCCGATCGAATTGGCGATGTCGCGGCCGGCCGAGAGCATGCCGGCCGCGATGCCCGGCTGCTCCCCGATCTCGTCGCGAAACCGGCTCACCGGAGCGGCGGGGCTTGTCTAAACGGAAAGCTGCGCACGGCGTCAACGCTACAGTAGGGCCCAGGTGCGCACGCTCATAACCACCAAGGGCGCCTCGCTCGACGATCCGACCGACAAGGCGATCGCGGCCCGCCTGAAGGTTTGCCATGAAGACGGGTTCTGGCTGGACATCCTGGCCCCGGACGACCAGGATCTTGCGCTGCTGGAGAAGGTCTTCGGCTTCCACCACCTGACCATCGAGGACATCAAGCACCAGGACCAGCGTCCGAAGCTCGAGGAGTACCACGGTTACACGTTCATCGTGATCTTCACGGCGATGCTCACCAAGGACCAGGAAATCGTCTTCCGGGAGCACCACATGTTCGTGTCCAAGGACTACCTGGTCACCGTCCACGACGAGCCGGCGGAGCTCCTTGTGGAGCTGGCCGCCAGGATCAAGCTCAGCCCCGAGCTGACCAAGGGAAACCCAGGCTTTCTGCAGTACCTGGTGATCGACCAGCTCGTAGATGCGCTGTTTCCGCTGCTCGAGACGCTCGACGATCGGATCGACAGCCTCGAGGATGAGATCCTCGACAAAGCCACCCCAGAGCTCCTGGCGGACATCTACAAGCTCAAGCACCAGGTCATCGAGCTGCGCAAGTTCATCGGGGCGCAGCGTGACCTTTTCCAACGCCTGATCACCCACTCGATGGACATCCACGGCGACGAGCTAACGCTTTACTGGCGCGACGTTCACGACCACCTGATCCGGCAGTACGAAACAGTTGACTCGCTCCGCGACCTGCTGACCGGCGCGATGGATGTTTACCTGTCCACCGTCTCGAACAAGCTCAACAACACGATGAAGACGCTCACCGTCATCGCCAGCATCTTCTTGCCGATCTCGTTCCTGACCGGTTTCTATGGCATGAACTTCCTGTTTCTGACCTCTCACCTCGAGACTCCGGACCAGGCATTTTTCATCGGCGTGGGCACGATGCTGGCATCCGTGCTGATCCAGCTTTACTACTTCAGGCGGCGAGGCTGGCTCTAGACTCGGCGGCTCACGTCCTCGACTCGGGCAGTGAGACCGGGCCCATAGCGTTGAGATCGACGCCGGTAGTACTGATGTAGGAGGCAGCCCTCAAGCCGTTGCTGGATGCTTGCACCTGTGCGCATCTGCACCTGGAACATCCAGATGGGGCTCCGCCTTGGCGAGGTCGTGGACGCGGTCGAGAGCCATCCCGACTTCGCGAAGGTCGACCTGCTCGCGCTGCAGGAGTCCTCGATTCACGACGGCCGCCCTGACGCGGAGGTCATCGCAGAGGCCCTCGGGCCGGAGTTTCGATGCTTCCAGGCCACCGCGCAGATGCTGCGTGGGCGCGATCAGGGCAACGCGTTGATCTGGCGACCTGAGGCCTTCCAACCTGACGCACCCGAGGTGGTGGCGCTGACCGGCGCAGGAGTGGTGCGGATGACACGCGCCGAGCAAACCTTGCTGCGAGCGATCCCGCCGCAGCGGCGGATCGCCCTGCGGGCGGAGTCTGCAGCCATGCGCGTGTACGTTGTTCACCTGGATGTGGTCGGCTTCACCCATAAGCTCGAGCAGTTCGGCGCCGTGGTCGCCGACATGCAGGCACGCCCAGAGGTGCCGCTCACGCTGGTGGCGGGCGACCTCAACACCTTTGGCATGCCTCGCCTGCAGATGTGGCGGCGCATACGCGCGTCCGCCAAGACCGCGGAGCTGGTGGAGCTGACCAGGACGGTGCGGCGAACCCACTGGACGTCGCAGAAGCTCGACGCCATCTACATGAAAGGCGCAGCGGCTTCCGAGCACCATGCCTGGGCATTGGCGATTCGCGGCTCCGACCACCTGCCGGTGTTCGCCGACATCGAGGCTCACGGGGTTTCTCGTGCCTGAGCTGAAAGGTCGGGGCCTGGTCATAGTCCACGTCGACGGTCTTGGCGCCGATTCCCTCGAGCAGGCGCTGCGCGAAGGCGACATGCCATTCGTCAAGAGCCTCATGGCCGACGAGGGTTATCAGCTGCACCGTTACAGGTGCGGCATCCCGTCGACGACGCCGTTTGTGCAGGCGGGGATCCTGTACGGCGACAACTCGGAGATTCCGAGCTTCAGGTGGTGGGACCGTGAGGAACAGCTGCTGGTGCAATTCGGCGCCGGCTCGACCTTCAAGAAGGTGGCGAACAAGTATTTCCAGGGCTCCCACCCCCTAACCGAAGGCGGTGCCGCCATTGCCGCTTGTTACCCCGGCGGCGCCGCCGAAACCTTTGGGATTGCGTTTCAGGACCGCAGGTATTCAGAGCAGGAGCAAGGGTCTCGGTCGGCATGGCGCGTCGTGCTGTCCTATCTTTCGAACCCGCTCAACCTGTTGGATCTCGTATGGCACGGTCTTGACTCGATCGCGCAGATTGTTTTGGCCTTCGGCCGCGACCGCCTCAGCGGCCGGATCGCAGCTGGAACGTATGCGGTCACCGACGTGCTCGAGGAGATGTTCGTTCATCACATCACGCGGCACGCGGTCACGATGGCGATGCGCGAGGGTTTCTCACCGATCTACGCCGGCTTCTACGCGTTCGACGAGACTGGCCACGCATTCGGGCCTGACGACAGGTATGCCTTGCGAATCCTCCGGCGCGTCGACGACACGATCAGGAAGATCGCCAGAGCCCGCCATGGCCGTTACGAGCTGGTCGTGCTTTCGGACCACGGCCAGATCGACACGATCCCTTTTGGTCGCATCAGCACCAAGGCGTTTGGCGAGCTGGTCGCGGGCTGGCTGCCCGGCTACCACATCCAGGAGATGAAGGGCAAGACATTCGGCCCGCCTGAGCAGCAGTCGAAAGGGCGCGTCAACATCACCAACTCGGGCGGGCTGTCGCACGTGTACTTCGCAGACCGAGGGCAGCGATTGAGCTACTCGGCGCTCACAGCGCAATTCCCCGGCCTGGCGCAAAACATCGCCGCCCTAGACGGCGTGGCCCTCGTGATGGCGCGAGACGGAGAGTCGGACGTGTTCCTGACCGGCGGCCAGGAGCTGCGCGATGGAGCGGTGAAGGCGGAGCTGGCGAAGTTCGACGACCCCGACATCCTGCACTCGCAGCTTTCGCGCCTGAACTCGTTTCACATGTCGGGCGACCTCATCGTCTTCGGGGCGTTCAAAGAAGGCCGCCAGGTCAACTTCGAGAACCAGGCCGGAGGTCACGGCTCCATCGGCGGCGAGCAGGCCCATCCCTTCGTGCTCGCCAAGCGGGAATGGGACGTCGACACGAGCAGCGTGCAAGGCGCGCACGAGGTGCACCCGATCCTCAGCCGGCTGCGCGACAGCCTTCGCGCTAGCGGCTGATTGAGGTGTCGTCCCGGAGAATCTGGATCATCAGGCCCAGCGCCCCCACCGCCGCGATGATGAAGAAGATGATCGCCAGGCCCGGATAGCCGAAGAGCTGGAAGCTCGTCGGGACCCGGATCAGCATCGCCGCCCCGATGATCAACGCGGCCATCAGGATGCCCATCGTGATTCGGTTGGCGATCTTGTGAAATCCGCTGATCAGCTTCTTCTCGTCGATCGCCTGCACTTTCAGCTGGATCTCGTTGTTGGCAACAGCGTCGAGGATCTTGTTGACCCGGCTCGGCATCCGCTCGAGGAAGTCCTTCATCTCGATCATGTTCTGGAAGACATGACCGGGCGACAGGCTCTTCTCCATCCGCTGCCTCATGATCTCTGCGGCGTTCTCGCGGACCGCTTCGTTGGGGTTGAAGTCGGGGTCGAGCTTGTAGCCGACCTGGTCGAGGTTGAGAAGCGCCTTGCCGAGCATTGACAGCTCGGCAGCCGGAATGAGGCCGAACCGGCCTGACACCTCGAGGAGGCTGAGGACTATCTTCCCCACCTCGACCTGCTTGATGGTCGTGTCCTGCTGCGTTGCGACGAGGTCGGCGACAGCCTTCGCGAAGCCCATCTCGTCGAACATCTGGGTCTTCTCGGAGACGCGCAGCGCATACGTCACCACGTCGTCGCTGCGGCCTTCGCTCACCGCGAAGAGGAGCTGGGTCAGGTGCTCCTGGAGGCGTGGCGTGATATAGCCGACCTGCCCGAGGTCGAGCAGCGCTATACGGCCGTCGTTGGTGATGAAAACGTTGCCGGGGTGCGGGTCGGCGTGAAAGAAGCCGTCGATGAGGATCTGCTTCAGGTAGGCGCGAAACAGCTCGTCCGCCAATTCCTTCCCGGGTAGCTCCAGCTTGGCGACGTCGCTCAGCTTGGTGATCTTGACGCCCTTGACGTACTCCATCGTCAGCACCCGGCTGCTCGTGTAGTCGTCGATGGGCTTGGGCACGATGATGTGCTCGAACCCGTCGAGGTTCTTGCCAAGGGTCACCAGGTTCTGGGCTTCACGCCGGTAGTCCAGCTCGCGCACCAGGCTCTTGCGGAACTCGTCGAGCATGCCGCGAAGCCGGTGGCGCTTGCCAAAATCCGTATGGGCGTCGATCCAGTCGGCGACCTGCTCCAGCGCCTCGAGGTCGTCGGCGATCGTTTTGCGGATGCCTGGTCGCTGCACCTTCACGGCAACCGGGCGCCCGTCGGGCAGGCTGGCACGGTGCACCTGGCCGAGACTTGCGGCCGCTATCGGCACGGCCTCGAATTCAGCGAACGCTTTCGATATCCGCAGGCCAACTTCTGCATTGACGATCTCCTCCACCTCTTCGAACGGGAAGGGCTCGACATTGTCCTGCAGCCGGGCGAGCGCCACGCAGTAAGCCTCGGGCAAGATGTCGTACCGCGTCGACAGCAGCTGCCCGAGCTTGATGAACGTCGGGCCCATCTTCTCGAGGTCCCGCGCGAGGGCCTCGCCGC
The DNA here is from genome assembly GCA_036264335.1 of Candidatus Dormiibacterota bacterium. Classification (GTDB taxonomy): domain Bacteria; phylum Chloroflexota; class Dormibacteria; order Dormibacterales; family Dormibacteraceae; genus Palsa-872. The sequence goes on along the minus strand of DATARC010000008.1, from coordinate 19,140 downwards.
GAGCAGTGGGGTCGGCGTCCGATGGGGAGGTGGGCTCGGTCGGGTCGATCGCCTCGTCGAGGCCGACCTGCTTCACCATCTCGGGGCGGCCGTATTTCGCGATCAGCAGAGCAAGGTCCCGGTAGCGCTTGAGGTGCTCCGGGTGCAGAGATATCCCCATCTAAGAGACAACGCGCACCACCCCGGTTGCACGTGAAGGGACCGTACGATTGATCACGATGGCCGGCCGAACCCTGCTCGATGTGGTCCAGCATGGCGCGGCGGCGGACCCGGCAATCGCCATTCCGGGTGGGGTTCACCTTACCTACGGCGAGCTCCGCGACCAGGTCGCCTCCGCCGCCGACCACCTCGCCCAGCTCGGCGTCGGCCGCCTCGACCGCGTGGCGCTGGTGCTGCCGAACAGCGCCGAGTCGATAATCCTCTTCCTCGCGGCCGCCACGGCCGCCACGGCCGCGCCTCTGAACGCCGCATACAAAGAAGACGAGTTCCGCTTCTACCTCCAGGACACCGGTGCAAAGGTGCTGATCGTCCCGCCCGGCCAGGGCGAAACAGCGCGCCGCGCCATGCCGGCGGGCGTCGCCCTGGTCGAAGCCGCAATGGACGGCCACGGCGCGCTGACCATGCAGAGCGATGCTCCTCGCGACCGAGGGAGGTCCTCCAGCCCACCTGGCGACGACGACGTGGCCCTCGTCCTGCACACGAGCGGAACCACCAGCCGCCCCAAGCTCGTGCCGCTCAGGCATCGCAACCTCGCGACCTCGGCCGGCAACATCGCCGGCACTTACGGTTTGACGCCAAGCGACGTGACGCTCTGCGTGATGCCGCTGTTTCACATTCACGGCTTGATGGCTTCGACGATGGCCACGTTCCGCTCAGGTGGCCTTGTCGTCGTGGCGCCGAAGTTCGACCCGATGACGTTCTGGCCGACGCTCCACGAGCACCACGCCACCTGGTACTCCGCGGTCCCGACGATGCATCAGATGCTGCTCATGCGCAATCGCGGGGAGAGGCCACCCGGCGCTGAGGGCCTGCGTTTCATCCGCTCGAGCTCTTCTGCCCTGTCGCCCGAGACGATGGCGCAGCTCGAGTCGAGATTCGGGTCGCCCGTGATCGAGGCCTATGGCATGACCGAAGCCTCGCACCAGATGGCGTCCAACCCGCTGCCACCCGCACCGAGGCGGCCCGGCACAGTGGGCACCGGCACGGGCGTGCAGATCGGCATCATGACCGAGGGCGGCGATCTGCTCCCGCAAGGCGGCATCGGAGAGGTGGTGGTACGGGGCCCGAGCGTGATCGACGGCTACGCGAACAATCCCGAGGCCAACGCCACATCGTTCGTCGGCGGATGGTTTCGGACCGGCGACCAGGGCACGCTGGACAACAGCGGTTACCTCTCTTTGATCGGCCGTCTCAAAGAGATGATCAACCGCGGCGGCGAGAAGATCGCGCCACGAGAGATCGACGAAGTCCTGAAGCAGCACCCGGCCGTCGGTGAGGCGGTGGCCTTCGGCGCGCCACACCCCGCCTGGGGCGAGGAGGTGGTCGCCGCCGTGGTGCTGAAGGAGCCGGTGGCCGAGAAAGAGCTGATCGCGTTCGCGCGCGAGCGGCTGGCCGACTATAAAGTGCCGCGAAAGCTCTATATCGTCGACAAGATCCCGACCACGACCACGGGCAAGATTCAGCGCCGTTCGGTCGCCGAAACCTTCAACAACACGAAGTGAGAGTCGCCATCATCGGCGCCGGCGCCATCGGAGGCCTGGTCGGCGCGTACCTGGCGCGCAGCGGCGAAGACGTGATCCTGATCGCCCGCGGGCCGCATCTCGCCGCGATGCGAGAGCGAGGGGTGACAGTGCGCGGTGGCGGCGCGGAATTCAACGCGCGGCCCGAATGCACCGACGACATGGGCGCGATCGCCCGCGCTGACGTCGTGTTCCTCACGTTGAAGGCCCATTCGATACCGGCCGTGGCAGAGAGCATCGGGTCATCTCTCGCAGAGCGGGCGTGTCTCGTCGGCGCGCAGAACGGAGTCCCGTGGTGGTACTTCGAGGACCGCCACCTGGAATCAGTCGATCCGGGGGGGATCATCGCGCGCAACATCCCGTACGGCCAGGTGGTCGGGTGCATCGCCTACCCGGCGGCGCAGGTGGTCGAGCCGGGAGTCATCGAGCACCTCGAGGGCAACCGCTTCACGCTTGGCGAGCCGGACGGCTCGAAGAGCCAGCGAGTCCAGGCGATCTCTTCGATGCTGGTCAAAGCCGGCCTGAAGGCGCCGATCCAGACGCGGATACGCAACGAGATCTGGCTGAAGCTCCTCGGCAACGCGACGCTGAATCCATTGAGCGCGCTCACTCGCGCAACGCTCGACAAGGTCGTCACGTCGCCTGTCACGAGCGACCTCGTCCGGACGTTGATGGAAGAGGTGGACTCTGTGGCGAGCGCCCTGGGGGTCGAAGTGGCGCTGAGCATCGACAAGCGGATGGCCGGGGCGGCGGCGACGGGTGACCACAAGACGTCCATGCTCCAGGACCTCGAGGCGGGACGCCCCCTCGAGGTCGATGCCCTGGTGGGCTCCGTGGTCGAGCTGGCCGATGGCGCCGGCGTGCCAGTGCCGACGCTTCGGACCGTTTACAAGCTCACCAAGCTCCTGGACGAAGCACGCAGGTCCTAATCAATCCTGCGGGGGTTCTTGGTGGCCACGAACTTGTTGCGCAGCGTTCCAATGGCCTCGACCTCCGCCTCGACTGTGTCGCCAACGCGGATGAACTCCGGCGGAGTGCGCGCAAACCCGACCCCTTCGGGAGTTCCCGTCGCCACCATCATTCCTGGCAGAAGGGTCATCCCATAGGAGATCCACGAGATGATCTCGTCAACCGGGTGAATCATGTTGGCGGTGCTCGACTCCTGCTTCACCACACCGTTCACGGTCAATCGCAGGGTCAGCGCCTGGGGGTTCGAGATCTCGTCGCTGGTCACAATCCACGGCCCGCTCGGGCACGAAGAGTCCAGGCTCTTGCCTTTGAAGTACTGGCCGCCCCAGCCCTGCCCCTCCCATCGCCCCGTGTCGTTCTGAATGTCGCGCGCCGTGACGTCGTTGATCACCATGTAGCCGAAGATGTGTGCAAGAGCATTCTCTCGCGTGATGTTCACGCCGGGCTTTCCGATGACCACTCCAAGCTCGACCTCCCAATCGATGTCCTCGCTCACCGCGGGATCGATCGGAATCTCGTCGTTGGGCCCGGCAATTGTCGTTATCGCCTTGGAGAAGACAGTCGGGGGCTTCGGCTTCTCGCCCTTGGCCGCGGTCTCGGCGGCGTGCTTGGCATAGTTGCGTCCGATGGCGATGACATTGCCCCTCGGTGGGTCGAGCGGCGCGAGCAGCCTGACGTCCGAAAGCGGGCGGGCGATCGGCGCGCCGGCTGAGGGCTTCAGCTTCGCCACCAGCTGCTTGACCGAAGCGATGCCGGCGTCGCCGGCGTCGATCAGAGCCATGATGTCTGCAGGCGGTGGCGTGGAGCCGGTGGAGACGGCCAGCTCGGTCAGGTCGATGACGGTGTCGGATCGCTCGCCTGACAGGATTCCAAGCCTGCGGCTGCTTCCGTGCTCGAACATCAAAAGGCGCATGGGATCAATCCTCCTGAACCGGGGGTCCGGCTCCTAGAAACAGGGCCTCGAAGTCAGATCGTTCGAGGAGATCTTTGGGGCGTCCCTCCAACCGGGTGACGCCGGAAACGAGCACGACTGTCCAGTCAGCGATCTCCAGGGCGGCGCGGGCGCGCTGCTCGACGAGGAGCACCGCCTTGCCGGCGTCGGCGAGCCGCCGCACCTGGTCTCGCAGCACCGCATCTGCGAGGATCGGCGCCAGATTGGCGGTCGGCTCATCGAGGATCAGGACTTTCGGATCGAGCATCAGCACGCGGCCGATGGCGAGCATCTTTCGCTCGCCGCCGCTCAGCTTGTCGGCGCGGCGCCGCATCATCGGCGCGAGCAGCGGAAAGACGTCACAGACGTCTTTTATCCGCGCATCGATGGCTGAGTCCTTGAGCAGATACCCACCCATTTCGAGGTTCTCCCTGACGGAGAGTGGCTCGAAGATGTCCTGCACCTGCGGGACGTAGCCGACGCCGCGCCTGGCGAGGTCCTCAGGCGGATGCCCGGTGACGTCATCGGCGCCAAGCAGGATCCTGCCTCCGCTCAACTTGAGAATTCCGACGAGGCTTTTGAGCATCGTGCTCTTGCCGGCGCCGTTGGGTCCGATCACCGCAACGATCTCGCCCTTGCCGACGGAGATGCTGACGTCGCGGATTATGGGCACGCCGCCATAGCCAGAGGTGATTCCCTCGGCCCGCAGGATCGGCGCGGCTCGATCGGCGGCCGCGGACCGCTCAGCCAACGAGGTAAGCGTCAACAATCTCTTTCTGCTGTCTCAAGGTGGCCATGGTTCCGCTGCCGATCACCTTTCCCTGCGCCATGACCACCACCGAGTCGCACAGGCGCTCGACCAGATGCAGCTCGTGCTCGACCATCAAGATCGTCAGGCCTTCCGTGCGGAGCTCCTGGAGGTAGCGCTGGATCTCCTCGACGATGGATGGGTGCACGCCCGACATCGGCTCGTCGAGCAGCAGGACCCTGGGCTTCAACATCAGCGCGCGCATGATCTCGATGAGCCGTTTCTGGCCGCCGCTCATGGTGCCGGCGTAATCCGATTCCTTGGCGGTCATCCCGAACCTCTTGAGGAGGCCGCGCGCCTGGTCGATCAACGCGCGCTCGTCGACCATCCAGTAGCCTTTGCCCATCAGCGCTCCCCACAGGGAGTCACCGCGATTGTTCGGAGCGGCGACGAGCAGGTTTTCGAGGACGGTGAGCCGGGCGAACTCGGAGGGCAGCTGAAAGGTGCGGACGAGGCCGCGCCTCGCCCGCGCGTAAGCCGGCATCTTCGTGATGTCGTGACCGTCAAAGACAATCGTGCCTTCAGAAGCGGGCAGCGTCCCCGCGAGGACTGCCAGAAACGTCGACTTACCCGCGCCATTCGGTCCGATGAGGCCGGTGATCTTCCCGGTCGGCACCTCAATGGAAACCCCGTCGACGGCGTGCATGCCTTCGAAGTGCCGGTGCACATCCTCCGCCCTGAGGATCGCAGCGCTAAGGGTTGCCGGCATGGTCGACCTCTTCGCGCACCGGCGCTCCAGCGAAAACACGCCTCTGTTCCGGCCGCACTCCCTCCGGCCTGAACCACAGGAAACCGATGATGAGCAGGCCAATGGCCACCCATTCCATCGCCGGGATCAGGTTGGGAGGCGGCGTCCAGCCGCCGATGGTGGCCGGTATCAGTCGCGTCACCTCAAAGAAGCCCACGGGTACGAGCAGCGCACCGAGCATCGCGCCGATGTTGTTGCCGCGGCCCCCGACGATGACTGCGGCGAACAGGATGATCGTCTCCGGGTAGAGCCACTCCGAGGGCGCCCACACCGCGATGTAGCCGACCAGGATTGCTCCAGACAGCCCGGCGATGATGCCGCCGACGATGAAAATCGTCATCTTGAGCTGGACCGGGTTCTTGCCGATGGCCGTGGCGGCGAGCTCGTGCTCGCGCATCGCCCGCAAGCTGCGGCCGAAAGGCGAGTTGACGATCCGTGCGGCCACGAGCCAAACGAGCAGGACGCACGGCACCGCAAGCCCCACGTACAGAAGCTGGTAGCCGTCGCTGAGCGGGTCGACCTGGTCGGCAAACGGCCCTGGCACCTGGGCGATTCCGGCGGAGCCGTTCAAGAACGTCCGGGCGTTCATGATCACGGAGTTCGCGATCACGGAAAGGACGAGCAGTGAGATGGCCTGGTAGTCAGCCCTCAGCTTGCGGAGCACGACGAGGCCAACCGGGATCGCAAGAAGGCCGCCCGCCACCGCGCCCCCGATCCACGGGATCGGGAACGGAAGCTGGTACCCGCCGATATAGAACTGGTAGGCGCCGTTGGCGGTATCGGGCGGCATGGAAAGGACCGCTGCGGTGTAGGCGCCGACTGATTGAAACACGATAAAGCTGAAGTTGACGATGCCCGACACTCCGAACTGGAGGTTGAGTGCGAGGCACGCGATGATGTCGACGGCCGCGTAAACGAGGAGCGTGCCGGCGTAGTAGGCGTTCATCCGGCCGCCGCCAGAGCGCCACGGCGCGCGAGCAAACCTTGCGGGCGGAGCACCATGACCGCGACGAGAATCGCGAAGGCCACGACCTCTTTGTACTCGGGCGCGATGGCGGCGGCGCTGAGCTCAGTCACGATGCCGATGATGAGGGCCCCGATCATTGCGCCGTACGGCTGCCCCGCTCCGCCCAGCACCGCGGCCGCAATGATCGTGATGAGGTAGGCGGCGCCGCTGGCGACTGCGAAGTTCTCCGAGTTCATCCCCGCGACCACGCCCGCCACGCCGCACAAGGCCCCGGTGAGAAGCCAGACCAGGTCGATCACGCGTTGGGTGGGGATGCCGCAGTTGCGGGCCAGCGTCGGGTTGGCCGCGGTGGCGCGCATCGCCTTTCCCAGTCGTGTGTACCGAAGCAGGCCGTGGACGGCAAGCATCAGGATCGCGGCGACAAAGATGATCGCAATCTGCGCGGTCGTCAGCACCAGCCCGTACCAGCGCAGGAGTGGGCCCTGGTCGACCTCGTATGAGGACGTGTCGTAACCGACGACCGGCAGCAGGATGTTGGCCAGAATCAGAGAGGCCGCGAGCGAGATGATCACCATGCCGATCAGGTTCGTGCCCTTGCGCTGGAAAGGCGCATACAGGAATCGGTTCAGCACGAAGGACAGCACAGCGCCGGCTAGTGCGGCGGCAATCATTGAGGCCCAGACGCTCACGCCCCTCTGGTTCACGTACAAAGCGACGTACGCGCAGACGATCATGACCTCGCCGTACGCGAGGTTGATCATGTTCGCGATTCCGAACTGCATGGTGAATCCGACCGCGGCGATCGCGATCACGGAGGCGCTGATGAGTCCGAAGCCAAGCGCCGCTACATAAAGTTCCACGGCGCTTGGCTCCTGTGGCTGAGGGGTGGCGCTATGCTCCGCCGCCCGCGTCGATGATCTGCTGGGTCTGGGCCTGGGTCAGCGAGCCGAGGACGACCTCGTTGCCATCCTTGTCCATCGTGACCAGGTTGTAGCCCTGCTGCGAGTTGTTGTACTGGTTGAAGTTGTTCTCGCCCGCCGCGCCCACGTAGCGGATCGTCTTGCCGGCCTTGAGCGCGTCGACGCCTTCCTTGAAGGTGCTGACCACGGTGGCGCCGGCGACGCCGTTGGCGATGTCGATGATCTTGGGGTTGTAGACGGTGGGATCGGCGCTGTTGGCCGCGACCATGGCCAGCGCGGTCATGATGATCCCGTCGTACAGGTGGACGGTCGGGCTCTTGCCCTTGTAGGTGAGCGCGTTCGAGCCCCCGAACTTCGTGTCGGCGGCCGTCAATTGGGTCACGAACTCGTCATAGCCAGACCCTGACAAGGTGAGCTTGAGGTCAACCGCCTGGTAGTTGGCGAGAAAGTCGGGCAGTCCGATGGCGTCCCGCACCTGCTTGAACCAGACGGGGTCGATGGTGGCGCTGGTGCCGATGAACGGGATCACCTTGCCCCCGTTCTGCTGCTTGACCTCTTTCATGTACGTGCCGGCGGAGCCGATGGTCTCGGTGAGGATGACGTCTGGTTTTGTCAGCAGCATCTTGGCGACCTCGGTCCGGTACGACGCTGCGCCGAGCTTGATCGCCTGGTTGATGGCGATCGTCACGCCCAGCTTGGTCAACGCCGCGACTGCGGGACCGACGAACGTCTGCGACCCGATGTCATCGCCGAACACCAGCGCGACGCTCTTGTAGGGGGCGTGGCCTGGGCCGAAGAGGGCGCTGCCGATCATCGCGTAGGCGTCGAAAGAGTCCGCCGGGACGAGACGGTGGAAGTACTTGGCGGTGGACTTGTTGAACTCCGACTGGCCGGTCATGCAGAACATCGGAATGTGGGAACGGTCGAGGATCGGGACCACAGTCGATGCCTCGTCCGACGTGCATCCGACCACGCCCATGAGATTCGAGTTGCCGGCGATCATCGAGTTAGCGGCCGGCACTGCGTCGGCAGGTTCGCCTTTGGTGTCGAACTGCTGGCAGCTCACCTGGCGGCCTCCGATGCCACCGGCGCCGTTGATCGACAGGGAGGCCGCATAGCAGCCCGCCAGGTATCGCGGCCCGAAGCTCGCGTCGGCGCCCGAGAAAGGCGCAAGGACCCCTACGAGCAAAGGCCCCGAGCCCAGCCCGCCGCTGGTGGCAGTGCTTCCGCCGCACGCGGCCAGGACCAGGATGGCGGCGACACTCGAGATCAACCCGAACCGGTTGAAGCGGTGACTGACGCTTGGCTGAGTCTTGTTCACCTTCGCTCCTCGCTTTGAGCCAATTGGACAAACGATTGTCGACAATTCTATGCACAATCTGCCAGGGCTGCCGCATATTCTTACCGGCAAGGAAATTCGGAGGATGGCAACCACCCCGCTGGCAATCACTGAGCTTCCGTCGCCATCAGCCGAAAAAGAGGCGCGAGGCGGAGCCAGCTCTTACGTGAAGCTCCGCGAGGCGATAGTGGACGGCCGATTCCAGCCCAACGAGAGGCTCGTCGAGGCGGACCTCGCCCGCAGGTTCGGCGCCGGGCGCACCGCGATACGGGCGGCGCTGGTCAGGCTGGACCAGGAAGGCCTGGTCGAGCGCCAGCCCAACCGCGGAGCCCGGGTGCGGCTCGTCTCCGACCGCGAGGCGCTCGAGATCGAGGAGGTTCGGGTGGCGCTCGAGCAGATGCTGGCCCGGCACGCAGCCACGCGAGTGACCGGCGCCGATGTTGAAAACCTGCGTCAGATCCTGGATGAGATGACCGCCCGGGTCGAGGCCGGCGACCCCTTGGGTTATTCGGAGCTCAACTCCCGCTTCCACGAGATGATCTGGGCCATCGCAGACCAGTCTGTGGCTTCGACGCTGGTCGCCAACCTCAAATCGCAGAGCATCAGGTTCCAGTACCGCACGATCCTGCAGCCCGGCCGTCCCGACCGCTCCCTGCGGGAGCACGCCGAGATCGTCGAAGCGCTCGCTTCGCGCGACCCGGAGCGCAGCGAGGCGGCCATGCGCGAGCATTTGAGCCGCGTGGTCGAGACCCTCCAACAGGCGATCGCGCGCCACCACACCCGCTAACTTTCTCCGGAGTGCTGCTCCGGATCGTCACCATCGCCGGCATCATCCTGCCGCTCTCGATCGACACTTTCGTGCTCGGCACAGCCCTGGGCGCGGCAGGCATCGTCAAGAGCGAGAGGCTGCGGACCAGCCTCATCCTCACCGCCTTCGAAGCGGGGATGCCGTTGGTCGGCTTCCTCGTCGGCGCCGCCATCGGGGCAGCGATTGGCGCTTGGGCCAACTACCTTGCGGCCGCAGTTCTCGTGGTAATCGGCGTGTTCATGCTTCGGTCTGGCGAAGAGGATGACGACGAGAAGAAGGTGCGGCTGCTCGAGACCGCGCGCGGATGGTCGGTCGTGGTGCTGGGCGTGGGGATCAGCGTGGACGAGCTCGCTGTTGGCTTTGGCGTGGGGCTGCTGCGCCTGCCGCTCCTTCTATTGATTGTTCTAATCGCCGTCCAGGCATTCGTCGCCGCCCAGGTCGGTATGCGGCTTGGGTCGCGGCTCGCGGAGAACGCCCGAGAGGCCGCCGGACGCATCGCCGGCGTCCTGCTCATAGTGGCCGCGGTCCTGGTGGTCGCGGAGCACGTCGCCGGGAGCTAGCCCGACTTGCCTTTCCAGTTCCTGAACGCCTTGACGAGGTCGTCCTCCACAGTCTTGGGAATCGGCTCGTCTGCGAGCCGCCCCACGACTTCGCGGGTCGTTCGGAGCTGGGCCAGGTAGGCTCGACAGCCGTCGCAGCCTGCAATGTGCTCCTCAAACCTCGCGCGGTCGACGGCCGACAGTGCGCCATCGAGGTAATCCGTCATCAGCTCGACCACCTGGCGGCAGGTCATTTGAGGTACTCCTCGAGCATCTTGCGAACGGCCGCCCGGGCCCTGTGCAGGCGCACGCGTTGATTCTCCGCCGAAATCGACAGGAGCCCGCAGACTTCGTCCGCATCCAGGCCCGCAACGTCGCGAAGCGTGATCACCTCGCGCTGTTTTATCGGCAGCGACTGGATCGCGGCCTTGACCCGAAGCATCGTCTCACCGCTAAGGACTTTCGATTCGGGCCAGCTATCGGGAGGCGAAGACCACAGGCCGTCGACCCCAAAACGCCCAGCCTCAACCGTGGGTCGCCTGCTGTCGGAGTCGTCGCGCCGCCACAGGGATGCGAAAGGCAGAATGCGAGATTCCCGGCGCTTTCGAGAGCGAGCGAGGTTCATCACGATCCCGTAGATCCAGGTCTTCAATGACGATCGGCCTTCGAACTTTTCGAGGCTCCGTAAACAGGTGAGCCACGCCTCCTGCACGACCTCTTCCGCCATCCCTGGATCCCTGACGTACGTCATCGCCAGCCGCAGCATCGGCCCATGGTGGGCCCGGACAAGCACGCGAAATGCAGCTTCATCGCCCGACCTGAGCGCCGCCAGTTCGGCGTCATCCCGTTTCTCCCCCACTCCGGCGAAGGATAGTGGCGCCATCAAAGCGAACGTGCGCAGGCTGGGGGCGCCGCGCCCCCAGCCCGAAGGATTTGCACACTACGGGTGTCGTCGATGGTCGACTACCGCGTGACGACGATGCCAAATGGCGTCGCGCCGGCCGGCAATCCAAACGGCGATTGTCCAAGCTCGGTCAGCGATCCACCGCTGACTGCGAAACCGCTGACGGCGTCGAGGGCTGCGTCAACCACGTAGAGGTTGGCGCCTGAAGGGTCCAGCCGAGCGTCGAATGGCCTGATGCCGGGGCCGCTGGCGAAAGGAGTCGAGCCCAGCAGCGCAAGCGAACCGTCCGCCTCGATGCGATACCTCGAAATGTCAGTGCTGCCCGTGTTGACGGTGAAGAGATATTTGCCGTCGTGCGAGATCTCGACCCAGCATGGTGCTGTCCGGCCATCCGCGTATGGAGAGCCGCCGATCGGTGTCAACGTGCCGTTGGGCGTCGCGTTGAACGCAGATATAGAGCCATTGCCAGCGCCGCCATGTGCGTTGGAGACGTACAGCCAGGAGGGATTGGTCGGCGAGAACTCGCTGCCAAAGGGACCGGCGGCCTGTGCCGGGAACGGAGAGCCTGCGGCCGGAACCAGGCGGCCGTCACGCCCGACGGCAAAGCTGTCGATCAGGAACGTGCTGGGGTCAGTGGTCCCCACCTCGATGCCGACGAGGTTCGCGCCAGTTGAGTTGAAAAGGATGTCTCCGGGGTTGGCGGTGTTCGGAAGGGCAAACGTCGACCCGACGATCGGGGTCAGGTGGCCGCCGCCGTCCAGGACGAATCCCGTGTAGTTGGTCCCCGCGCTGCCGTCGCCGTCGTTGGCCACGTAAACCAGGCTGCCATGGACCGCGATGCTCACCGGCTTGATGCCACCCGACCCAACGGGGCTACCGTCGACGGCGCGAAGCGTGCCGTCTGGGCGGATGCGAAGAACCGAGATCTGGTTGCTGCCGGCGTCCGCGGCGAGCAGATACCGCCCGTCCGCCGTGACCTGGAGCGAACCTTGCGAACCGGTCACAGTTCCTGTTCCCGCGCCACCGGCCAGGAACGGTGAGCCGGCGACCGGAGTAAGGGTGCCGTCAACGTGCCTGTTGAACGCGGCAATCGTGTTGGTGCCCGCTGTGTTGTCGTTGACGTACACGTGGCCACCGACGCCGGGTGCGGATGCGCCGGCGACTCCTGTGGATGCCGCCAGTGCCAGCACGCACAGGCCTGCCCCGACGAAGGCTCTCTTGCTGAATCGCATGTGCTCGTCTCCTCTGCGGCCATCTGTTGGATCGGTCTGGTCGGCCGCGGTACGAGTACTGTTTCAGAAGGCCGCGAAACGTTACAGATTTGTTAAAAGGTCGGCCAAAGACACAGCAATTTCTCAGGTTGCTCCCAACTGAGTCACAGTCGAGCCCACGATCGTTGCCGCTGTGCTCGGCCGCATCGCTAACGACCCTCCCTTCGATCCCCTCCCCGACGGGGCCGGACAAGTAATCCGATGAGGGCGCGCTTGCTTGCGAACCTCCTGAGGCGGCGGGTCCTTGGCGCGCTCATCCTCGTCGTGGCAATCCTTGGCGGCACAGCCATATACGTTCAGGCGGGGAAGGTCAGCACGACTTATCGCACCGCGCCCGTGGTGTACGGCACCATCACCCAGACCATCGGCATGGCCGGGAACCTCGCCCCGGTGACCGAATCCGACCTCAACTTTGCCGCCTCCGGCACCGTCCAATCCGTTCACGCCACGGTGGGCATGACCGTCGTCAAGGGCGAGGAGCTGGCGGCCCAGGACTCGACCCTCCTGTCGGCGCAGCTGTCGCAAGCCAAGGCGAATCTCGCTTCCGCGCAGGCGAAGCTGGCGCAAGACGAGGCAGGGCCGACAGCCCAGAACCTGGCCCAGGCCCAGAACCCCGTTTCGCAAGCGCAGGTCGCCGTCAACAGCGCGACGACAAGCCTGACCGACACCAAAGCCATCAACGCCCAATCGGTCGCCGCGGCCCAGAGCGTCGTCGACCAGGACACCGCGAACGTCGCGGCCGACTGCCCGTCGCTGCCCGCGTGCTCGCAGGACGAGGCCAAGCTCGCGACCGATCAGCAGGCGCTTGCCTCGACGAAGGTGAAGGCGCAACAGAGCAACCACCAGGCCGCCGCCCAGCTTGCCTCCGCCAAGCAGCAGCTCGCGGCCGCCAAGAGCTCGCTGGCCGCCACGCTGACCAGCACCACACCGCAGACGATTCAGATTGACGCCGCGCAGGTGCAGATCGCGCAGGTCAACGTGAGCACGGCGAAGCACCAGCTGGCGGGCGCAGTGCTGGTGTCGCCCATTGACGGCATCGTCTCCCAGGTCAACATCCAGGCGGGCCAATCGGTCACCGGCGCGGGCACCACCTACGCGATCGTCATCTATGCCCCAGGCGCCTACGAGGTGACGGGCACTGTCAGCGATGCGCAGGTCAACCTGGTCGCCGAAGGCGAGACGGTGCAGATCACGCCGGCCGGCTCGACGCAGGCGCTGCTTGGAAAGGTGACGGCGATCTCTCCCGCGGCGACGGTCACCTCGGGGGTCGCCACGTTCGGCGTGACCGCGCAGCTGACCGACACCAGCAACTCGATCAAGCCCGGCATCTCTGCCACCGCCAGCATCGTCGTCAAGCAGGTGGTGCACGTCCTGACGGTGCCGACCAGCGCCGTGCACACGACCGCCGCCGGCAACACCGTGCAGATCCTCGTCAATGGCTCGCCGCAATCGGTCTCGGTCCAGGTCGGAGCGTCCGACCCGCTGCGGACCGAGATCCTTTCGGGTCTCTCGCTCAACCAGCAGGTCGTGATCGCGGTGGTAACCAGCTCGGTGCCAAGCAGCGGCGGCGCCGGCACCGTCCTCGGTGGCGGTGGCACCCGCGGAGGGGGCGGCAACTTCACTCGAGGCGGCGGGTGATCGGCACGTGATCCAGGTCGCTGCGGACCAGCTCATCCGCCTCGAGTCCATCACCAAGGTTTACGGATCGGGCGATGCGGCCGTCATCGCCCTCGACCATTTCTCAATGGACGTCGCCGCGGGCGAGCTGCTGGCGGTCATGGGACCATCAGGCTCGGGCAAGTCGACGCTGATGAACATCCTCGGCTGCCTGGACACTCCCACCTCGGGCCGCTACTGGTTCGGGGGCGAGGACGTGAGCCGGCTTAACGAGACCCAGCTGGCGCACGTCCGCAACCGCAGGATCGGTTTTGTCTTTCAGCAGTTCCAGCTGCTGCCCAGGTTGTCGGCCTGGCGAAACGTCGAGCTCCCTCTTCTATATCGAGGTGAGCGAGATCGACGGGCGCTGGCTCTGCGCGCGCTCGACCAGGTTGGGCTCGCCAACCGCGTCGACCACCGTCCGACACAGCTGTCAGGCGGCCAGCAGCAGAGAGTCGCGATCGCCCGCGCCCTGGTCACCGACCCCGACCTGATCCTTGCCGACGAGCCCACCGGCAACCTCGACACCTCGGCCAGCCGCGACGTGCTGGCGATCCTTCGCGACCTGAACCACCAGGGCCGGACTATCGTGATCATCACGCACGACCCCGAGGTGGCGCCTGTCGCGCAGCGCACGGTGGTCATGCGTGACGGCCGCTTGGTCAACGGAGTCGCCGCGTGAGCCTCCTCCATACGATCGAGACCGGCTTGCGAAGCCTGCTCGGCCATCGCCTCCGCTCCGTGCTCACGACGCTGGGCATCCTGTTCGGTGTCGCAGCGGTGATCTCCACGGTCGGCATCGGCCAGGCCTCCTCTGACAGCGTCACCGCGCGCATCTCATCGCTCGGCACCAACCTGCTGACGATCTCGCCGGGGAGCACGTTTGCAGGCGGCGTGTTCGGAGGCGGTGGCAGCGCCAACACGTTGACCATGTCCGACGTCACGGGCCTGCTCGACCGTCAGAATGCGCCGGACGTGGCGGCTGTGGCGCCGGTCAGCCAGGGCCGGGAGTCACTGGTGAGCGGGTCGAGCAACTGGAGCACCACGGTGTCGGGCAGCACTCCCGACTGGCTGATCGCGAACTCGCGCGACATCGGCAGCGGCTCGTTCATAACCGCATCTGATGTCAGCTCACAGGCACACGTGATCGTGCTGGGGGCGACCGCCGCCTCCAACCTGAGCGCCTCGGTCGGCGATCTCATCACCGTGAAGCAGATCCCGTACCAGGTCATCGGAATCCTCGCCAGCGCCGGGAGCCAGGGCTTCGGCAACCAGGACGACCTGGCGGTGGTCCCCCTCACCACCGCGCAAGGCGAGCTGTTCGGCGGCGTCGGCTCGGTGCAAAGAATCCTGCTCAGCGCCACCAGCGCGTCCACCCTGGGCTCCGCGTACATCGAAGCCAACCAGGTCTTGCTGCAGACCCACCACATCACCAACACGGCGCAGGCCGACTACTCGATCACATCTTCGACGCAGGTTCTGAGCACGGCCCAGGCCGTGACCCAGACCCTCACCATCCTGCTCGCCAGCGTGGCGGCCATCTCGCTCCTCGTCGGAGGCATTGGGGTGATGAACATCATGCTGGTCTCGGTCACGGAGCGGACCGGCGAGATCGGCCTCCGCAAAGCGCTGGGCGCCACGCCCGGCGACCTCTTCAGGCAGTTCGTGATCGAGGCAGGTGTGCTCACCGCAGCTGGAGGTTTGCTGGGAGTGGCCACCGGGCTGGCAGCCGGCTACATCGTTCCCCGCACCGCCAACATCGCGGTCACCATCACGCCGCTGCCCGTGCTGATCGCGGTGGCCGTCGCCGTCGCCGTCGGCCTTGTGTTTGGGGTTTATCCCGCGCTGAGGGCCGCAAGGCTGGCGCCGATCGAGGCGCTTCGCGCGCAGTAAGGAGACAGGTCCATGAATCGCTTCGTCCCGCTCATCGCCGCCGCGGTCTTCGTGCTTGCCGCGTGCGGCAGCCCCGCATCGGCTGCGAAGACCTCGCCGAGTCCCTCCGGCGCGAACGCTTTCCGCAACGGCGCATCGGGCCAGCTCGTCCAGATCAACGGCCAGACCTTGATCCTGACGGGGCCAAACGGAGACACCACAGTGACGGTCACGGCGGCAACGACCTACACGAAAACGTCGATCGCCACGGTGGCCGACATCACCAAGGGCAGCTGCATTGCGGCCAACGGACAGAAGGACCCGGCGTCGGGGGCGATCACCGCCACCAGCGTGCGCATCTCGCCCAAGGTGGCGACAGGCTGCGCCGCCCAGGGCTTCGGTCCGGGAGGAAATCCGGGCGGATTCAGCCCGCCCCCGAACGCAAGTCCACGTCCGACCCCGAGCGGCCAGGCGACTCTGGCCTTCGTGACCGGTGAGGTGACAGCGGTGGGCGGACCTTCGATCACGGTCAAGACCGCTGCCGGCGCCAGCCAAACCTTCTCGGTGGCTTCTGCGGCGACCATCACCAACACAGCGGACGTGACCCTGGCTGCGCTCCAGGACGGGCAATGCCTTCGCGCCAACGGCCCCAAGGACAGCGCCGGCAACGTGCAGGCGACGTCGGTGACGATCACGCCGGCAGGACCCTCAGGCACCTGCACGACAGGTGGTGGCGGCCGCGGATTTGGCGGAGGATTAGGCGGCGGCACCGCAGCCGGCGGCTAACGCCCGCCGGACAGCTGCTCGGTCAGCCAGTCCGCCATCAGCGGTCGGTACTTGTACGCGATGTTGTTGCAGACGTGGTTGCCATCCGGATAGATGACCAGCGTCGCGTTGCCGGCTTCGCGCGCGATCCTCTCGGCGTGCGACGGCGGAAACAGGCGGTCCTTGGCGCCGTGGATGACAAGCATCGGCTGGTCGACCTTTTCGAGAATGCCTTCGAGATTCAGGGTGTAGGCCTTGCGCTTGGCCTCCGCCTCGTCCTTTGACTTTGTGTAGAAAACGTAGCCACCTCGCGTGAGCGGGTTGAGCGCATCCCAGCACTCGCCGAGGTTGTAGGGACCGGCGAGCCCGACCAGCGCCTTGATGCGCTTCTCGTAGGCAGCCGCACGGGGTCCGTAGATCGCGCCCATGCTGATCCCCATCAAACCGATGCGATCCTCGTCGACGCCCAGATCCAGACCGGCCAGACGATCTAGCAGCGGCGTGATCACAGTCTCCCAGTTGGGACGGATCGCGAACTGAACTGAGTTCTCGGATTGACCAGGGCCCTCGATGGTCAACGTCGCGAGCCCGCGTCGGAGGAAGTCGTTCTCGATCGCGAAAAGCTCTTCCTTGGAGGAGTCGAGGCCGGGCACGAGCAAGACCAGGGGCGGCTTCGCCGATCCTAAGGGACGTCTCAGGTTGCCAGGGATCGTGCCTCCCTCAAACGGAATCTCCAGCCGCTTCGCCGGAGGATCCAGGTGCGGCATCGCCTTTCGATATATGGCGACCGAGCGGTCGCGAAGCTCGCCATGCAGAGCCGCGTCCTCGAACCACAGGAACTTGCCGAGATGCCAGCACCAGGCGGCTCGCTGGTACGCCTCGGCCGCCGACACCGACCGCCCCCGCTTGTCGGCCTCGTTGCCAATCGCCTCATGGACCTCGCCGACCGTCTTCCAGTTGGGCGCCCAATCCTTCCACTCGGTGGTCTTGGCCACCGTGTCGTCGAAGTCGTTGACGTCGATTCCATTGGCGACGAAACGAGGACGCCAATGGTGCGCCGCCACCTGCACGCGGTTGGTGGTTTCGTGTGCCGTCATGAGGTCGCGATCCTCCTTGCTACCGCCTCTTCAAGGCTCGAACCAAGATCGCGCAGGAATACCTGGGCGCAGTTGCGTCCTGGAAGTCCGGAAACTGAGCCACCCGGATGGGTGCAGGCGCCGGTCTGGTACAGGCCCTCGATCGGAGTGCGGTACGACGACCATCCCTGCACCGGTCTGAAGAATCCGCTCTGCTCAGGCGAGTTGGCGCCGCCGTGGCACGAGCCGCGCCAGTTCGCCGGATTCCTGCGCTCGAGATCCAGTGGCGATTCCACGTGCTCCGCCATGACGATCCGGCGCGACAGGTTTGGCGAGAGCAGCGAGAGTCGCTCGAACAGCTCGCCTGAGACGTCCTGCTTGATCGCGTCCCAGCGCTCCGGTCCCTCGGCCAGCGCGTAAGGCAGGAAGCTGACGACCTTGAAGGTGTGCTTGCCGGCCGGCGCACGACTCGCATCGATGACCGATGGGGTGAGCGCCAGGAATACCGGTTCGGCCAGATCGATCCGGCCGGTGCGATATCCGGACAGCATCGCAGCGTATGCGTCCAGGGATTCGAGCGCACCCATGGTGACGCTGGGAGCGAGCCCGCCGGCCATCCGGTAGCGTGGCGCTTCGGTCAGCGCGTAATGCGTGACGAACATCGTCAGGTTGGGCTGCCACCGCGCCACGCCCGCGAGATAGTCCGCAGGCAGATTCCCCTCGCCGACGATCCCTGCCAGGTGCTTCACGTGGATCGTGGACACGATCGCGCGATCGGCCTGGTAGACCGCCCCGTCGGCTGTCTCGACCGCGGTGGCCCTGCCGCCCTCGACGGCAATGCGGGTGATCGGCTTCGACGTCAGGACCTCGCCTCCGTGCTCCTCGATGTCCCTCGCCAGGGCCAGCGGCAGCTGGATCGAACCGCCTTCGGGCAGGATCCAGCTGAAACGCTGCCGCCCCGCCGCCAGCGAGAAGGCCATGATCCCCGACTCCGGCTCGTCGAGCGGGTGGAGCGTCATGAACGCGATCCACGCGAAGAAGGCGCGCACGTGTTCGTCGCGGAAGCGATCTTTCACGATGTCGATCGCGCTGGCGTCGCGGATCGCCTGCATCTTCGCCCCCAACGGGCTGGCCAGGGTTCGCGCCACGACGTCGTCCGTAGGCGTGGGCGCGCTGGCGCGTTCGTCGTTGATGACCTTGGCCATCAGGTCCCAGTCGGCGAGAAGCTGGCGGTAGGCCAGGGCGTCCGCGGCGGAGAACCGGGCGAGCTCCGCGCATGTCCTCTCCACGTCGCGCCACATGGTGATCGAGCTGCCGTCGAGGAACGGCATGGTGAACACCGGGTCGGGGTACAGGTACTTGAGCCCGTGACGGTCGAGCTCGAGCTCGTTGTTGCGCATCAGGGGATTGCTCTGGATGAGGTTGTGCGCAGTGGCGCATGGATCGTGCAGAAAGCCAGGCAAGGTCAGCTCCTGCGTCGTGGTGTCGCCACCGATCTGGGGCGCTCCCTCGAGCACGATGACGCGGAAACCCGCCCGCGCGGCGTAGGCCGCGGCGACCAGGTTGTTGTGGCCGGCGCCCGCAAAGACGATGTCGTGCCGGCTCATGCCGCCCCCAGGTAGAGGCGGCCGATCTCCGGGTTGCTCAGCACCTCGGGCCCCGGGCCCTGGAGCCGGATCCGGCCGCTCTCCATGACCACGCCGTGGGTGGCGATACCCAGGCCGGAGCGCGCGTTCTGCTCGACGAGGAGGAGGGTGTGGCCCGCGTCGTTCATCGAGCGAATCGTGTTGAAGACGGTGGTGCGCGTCTTCGGGTCGAGACCCATTGA
>DATARC010000214.1:0-11909 GCA_036264335.1 Candidatus Dormiibacterota bacterium | reverse complement strand
TTGCAGGCACGCGGCCACGTAGCTCTGCACTTCAGCGTCCTGACCCGCTGACCACTCGACCGGTCCAAGCACGACGTACGGCGCCATCGGAGCGGTGACCGCAACCCTGCGGACACGAGAACCGAGTTGCGCAGCGACCGCTAGTGCGTGCGCCGACCCGCTCGATCCGCCTTCAACTGCGAAGCGGTCGATGCCGAGCGCACCAGCTATCGCTGCGACGTCGGCTGCCGTATCCGCGACCGAGCGACCTGGCTGCCGGTCCGAGCCTCCATATCCAGGTCTGTCGTGAGTGATTACCCGCACTCCAAGCTCGTCGAGCACCGCGGCCCACCCATTCTCGATGCGCCGTCGGCTTGGCAGCCGGCAGCCCGGCGTTCCGTGCATCGAGAAGATTGGGACTCCGTCGTGTGCGCCCCACTCGGCGAACGTCAGGAGCCGGCCGCCCTCGGTCGCAACCGTCTGTGCCATTCGGTCCATGTCAGCTCGCCTCCTCGCGCCCGATGGCGTCAGGTGCGGTCAGCCCGCGTCCGCCATCCCAGCATCTTCACGCCTCGAACGTCCTGCGATTATCGTCCCCACGCTAAGGTGTGTAGCACGGCAGCCGAAGGCGTTTTGTCGCCTAGCTGCCGAACTTGCACAAAGACGTTGGCTGGGGAGGAAGGATTCGAACCTTCAACCTTCTGATCCAGAGTCAGCTGCGCTACCGTTGCGCCACTCCCCAACAGGCCGGGCCGCCTATTCTAGTTTGAGAGGGATGGTGCCCCCTCCTGCGGCGCCTCCGATCAACCCGTCGCGCGGTCGGTTATCCACAATCTGTCCCCAGGCATCATTCGGTCGCCTACCGCGGGCGGGTCGCCAGGCCTGGGGGTCGGCCGTCAGGTAGGCCGTGATCCTGAGACGATGGTCGCCGCCGGGCATGAATGGCCTGCGGCGGCCCGGCCACCGTCAGCGGCAATCCACAGGTCGCTAGTCCTGGTCTTGGACCCTCACTGTCGAGCGTCGGGACACCGGGCGCGAGGTCATCCGGATCGAGAGCGGAGGCGGCGTCCCCATCAGCCGCTCGAAACCAGCCGCCAGGAGCTCCTTTGCCCGGTACAGGTTGATCGCCCAGCCGACGCCGAACACCCTGTCGCTCAGCAGCGAATCGGACGAGGGGTTCCAGTACGCGTCGCGAATCTTGTCCCACGATGGGACCCTGAAGTCATAGGGGACGATTCCGAGGACCCGGCCGTGCCAGTTGCGCTCTTCCTCAGGCTTGGCGAGCTCCGTGGCCACCGCGCCGACGACGAGTGCGACAGCGGTGAGGCGGATCAGCCGACGTACGCCGCGCAAAGTCCCCATACTTCAATTGAAGCGTAGTTCACAGTAACTGTGCACGTTTTGAATCCGTTCGAGCAAGCGGGGTAGATGGCCACAAGGCTCCAATCGACGACACGACTGCTTCGGTGGCTAACGCCAGGTCTCGAGATCAAGCGTTGGCTTCTGCTCCTCATGTTCGCGGAGCTTGTGCTTGTCCTTGGGTTCGCCTACGGACTCAAAGCCGCATACAGCTCCCTCGAGCTGCCTCACGAGTTCTACTACGTGACCCTGCAGTTCTGGCCCTACCCGGTCCGTGCGCTCATTTTCGCCACTGTGGGAATCGGGATCCTGATCTTCAGCTACCTGAAGCTCACACAGTCAGTCCTGGGGCCCTTCTTGCCAGGCAATGGCTCCAGCAGCATGGTCGAGGTCATCCACGCTTTCCGATTGAAGAGCCGTGGCCCTCGCATCGTCGCCATCGGCGGAGGCACCGGTCTCAGCTCGCTGCTGCGCGGGCTCAAGGCCTACACGTCAAATCTCTCGGCAATCGTTACCGTGGCCGATGACGGCGGCTCCTCCGGGAGGCTGCGCGACGAATACCGAATCCTTCCGCCTGGTGACTTTCGACAGTGCCTCATCGCGCTGGCCGACGCCGAGCCCCTGATGAAACAGCTATTCGACCATCGTTTCAAGGAGGGGTCTCTCGACGGCCACTCGTTCGGCAACCTCTTCATCATGGCGATGGCGGATGTCACCGGAAACTTTGAGCGCGCTTTGCGCGAGTCGGGCAAGGTGCTCGCGGTCAAAGGCACGATCATCCCCTCGACCCTCCAGGACGTCACGCTCGTGGCGTCCATCAACGGCCACGTGGTCGAGGGCGAGTCGAAGATCCCAAAGCAGAATGCGCCGATCAGCCAGGTGTTCCTCAAGCCAGATGGAGCGATGCTGAACCCCGAAGCCCTACAGGCCATCATGAGCGCGGAGCTGGTGGTCATCGGTCCGGGCTCGCTGTACACCTCCATCCTCCCCAACTTGCTGGTCGAAGGAATGGTGGAGGCGATCAAGGCATCGCCGGCGCTCAAGGTCTACATCTGCAACCTGGCGTCGCAGGAGGGCGAGACCGAGGGCTACGACGTCGACGACTACCTACGCGTGCTCCACGAACACATCGGCGTGAACATCTTCGATTTCGTGCTCGTCAACTCCAACAACGCCCACACCCCAACAGGCGGCCAATCCCAGGTGATCTTCCGGCCCGAAGACTCCACCCGTCATCCGGAGGTTCGCTTCATCGGCGCAGACGTGGTGAACGTGCGTATCCCCTCCCATCACGACCCCGACAAGCTGGCTCGATCGATCATGCGGAAGGTGTGGCAGGCGTAGCTCGACGCGCTCGCCGGCGGCTGACGACCTCGACGGTCACGGTGGCCACAGCCACGTAGACGACGGAAACCAAAGCATCTACGACGTAGTGCTCTCCGAGATAAACGATCGAAAGGATCACCGCGACGGTCCATAGAACCAGTCCCACCGAAAGCAATCGATATCGCTGCCACGCGTAGACCGCCGCAAGCATGGGAAAGGCTGCGTGCAAGGAGGGAAACGCGGCAAAAGGATTCGGATTGAAGCTGTGGTAGATCGGCGTGACCAGCGTGTATCCCCATATAGAACGGACGGTGTGGTCGTTGATCTTGACCACATCGTGCAGCTGGTACCAGGGCGGAGCACTGGGCCAGAAGAGATAGGTCGCGAACGCCAGAAAGCTCATGAAGAGAAGGGCCGCCACAAACCGCCAGTAGTACTCGCGGCTCGTGACCCAGAACACAAAGCCGACGACGATCGGCAGCACAAAATGCATGAAGTAAAAGATCATCGCGATGATGTCCTGCGGGCCGACCACCCCCGGGTGATAGAAAGCGTGTTGCAGAACCAGGGTGGGAATCGCACCGCCGAAGACCCAGCGCTCCAGGCCCGAGAGGTCATGGGGCTGGAAGTTCGTCTTCGCCGCAAAACCTCTCATCGCCTCGTACGCGAAGAAGAGGAGCAGGAAAGGTGTCCAGTCGGCGATGAATGTCCTGCCTCGTCCCAGCGCAACGGCGATAACAAGCAGAACCAACAGGACCCATTCCGGCTCGATCGATACGCCGCGCCAGAGCATGACCCCGAAGATCAGCGCGAGGTAGACGATGCTGCCGGCGAGGAGCAGTCGCGGCCGGCGCGTGCGCACCGGCTTCTGTTCAGCGGGCGCGGACAACTACCAC
The DNA here is from genome assembly GCA_036264335.1 of Candidatus Dormiibacterota bacterium. GTDB lineage: Bacteria > Chloroflexota > Dormibacteria > Dormibacterales > Dormibacteraceae > Palsa-872. The sequence goes on along the minus strand of DATARC010000214.1, from coordinate 8,349 downwards.
CGCGGCGATCTCGACCGTGACGGAGAACGGAAGCGCATTGGCTCCCAGCGCTGCTCGCGTGTGCTTGCCCGCGTCGCCGAGGACCTCGATCAAGAGGTCGGAAGCAGCGTTGATGACCTTGGGGTGGTCGCCGAACTCCGGCGTCGACAGCACAAAGGCGATCAGCTGCGCGACCCGTTCGACGTTGGAGAGCCCGGCGGCGGCCTCCAACTGCGCCAGGAGGTTGATCCCGCACGCGCGCGCCGCTTTCTGCGCTTCCTCCACGCTCACCTCGTCGGGACACCGCCCGGTCAAGCGCTGACCATCAAAGGTGGAGATCTGGCCGGCGATGTACAGGAGCGACCTCCCCTCCCCGATCGGCACGAGCACGGTCGGCACGTAAGACGCCACCGCCGCCGGCGGAGCTGGGAGCCTGATGTCGAGCTGGCGTAGGCGCTCGTATGGATCGGTCAACTCGAGGGAGTCTAGTGATTTATCCGCGACGGCTGCGGAAGTGGGAGACCACGGCCATCAAGATCACGATGATTGCCACCAGCCCGATTGCGATGTACGGGGTCCGGGCGGACAGCAGGAGCTGGCCGATGCCTGACGTGCCGGCCGGTGGTGGTGGGTTGGTGCGGCTGCCGCTGGCGATCGGTGTCGGCGTTGTCGTCACCCCCTGCGGAGCGGCCCCGGTATCGGAGTAAGCCCAGAGAGCTGCGACCTGGTCGGCGGTCCGGGCCGTGGCCACATACAGGACCGGGGTTTCGTCGTTGGAGACCGCCAGCGCTGTGACCGAGGGCATGGGCGGCGCCAGAGATGCGAAATGGCGGGCAGAGTCGCGGGTTCGCCACAGTCCGCCCGACGCCGACAACCCGCCGTCGCTGCCGGCATAGAAGCGGTCGAAGTGCGTAGTGACGAAAGCGATCTGCGTGTAATCGGTGGACGGCAGCAGGCCGCCGCCGCTGACCGGCGTAAAGGTCACGCCGTTGTCGGCGGAGGTGAACAGACCGGTGTTCGTGCCCACGACCAGCGGCCTTATCGTGCTCGCAGGAGGCAGCGGGCCGGCCGCCAGAGCCGACACGACATTGCCGCTGATCCCCGCTTTGACCTGGACCCATGTGGCGCCGCCATCCATGCTCTGAAAGAGCGGGCCGCCACGCGCAGGGACATTGCTCCCGGCGACCAGGCGCGCCGGATCATGGACGGCGACTACCGCAAGCGCCCCAATGCTGATGTTGGGGAGGCCGGACTGCCGCCACGCCTGGCCGTCGCGGCTGGAGTACACGCCGCGGTCGGTGCCTGCCACGAGAAACGTGAGTGCAAAAGCGAAGACGCGCACCGTCCGGCCACTCAGGCCGGCCACCGCGCCCCAGGTGACACCCCCATCCTTGCTCGCCAGGGCGCCCCCGCCGCGCAGGCCCGCCAGCACGAGGCTGCTGGTCTTGGAGGGGCTGAACGCTATGGTCAAGATCACGGGGCCGGCGCCGTGCACCACGTTCCAGGTCGAACCTCCATCAGAGCTCCGGAGCAAAGCGCCGTCGGACCTGCCGGCCAGCACGACCTGGTTGTTGTACGGGTTCACACCGAGCGCAAAGATCGGGCCCTGGCCTTGATTGGGCAGTGGCGACAGAGCGACCCAGGTCGATGGAGGGAGCGTCCGCGAGAGCACAGCGTGAGCTGGCACGACCATCACCCCCAGGCCGGCCCAGGCGCATGACAGGAACGCCACAAGCGTCGCGACAAGACGTTGGCGAGAAAGCGACACGAGCGTGCCGATTATCACCCAAGCCGGCAGGCGGCGAGCGGAGCGTGGACCAGCACGAAACCGTGCCCTCGGTGCGATTGCCTACAATCCCAGGGTGCTGGCTCGTCCCAAAGCCTGGCTGCACACCGTCGCGGCCTGGCTCGACCGGGCAGCGTTCAGCCCGGCTTCGCTCCCCGACGACTTGATCAGCGGCATCGCGCTTGCCCCGATGGTCGCGGCCGGGCTCATCCTGTTCCGGCTCCCTGCCTTGGAGATGCTGCTGATCGCCATCGCGATGGGGCTCGCGGGGGTGATCTTTGCGCGGTTCGTCTGGCGGCACGATGTCCCGCGGCCAGAGCCGAGCCCTCTGATCGCCGCCATCGTCGGGGTGGCGCTGGTGGGACCCGGCTCGTCGCTCGGCATTGCCGTCGCGATCGCAGCGACGGCGGTGATTCTCGAGCTTCTACGGGCGCGCTACATCCCCGCGATTCGCGCCCAGACCGGCTTGCTGGCGTTTGCCGGTCTCGCGATCGTTTCCGGCGGCGCGCCTTTGGTCTACGTCAATCCCGCGAGCCAGCGATCGTTCTTCCCCGACCCAATCGCCTTGTGGTTCGCCCAGCCCGCACTTCCGAGCTCGTATGACGCCATCACCCTTTACGTCGGCAACGTCGCAGGGCCTGTTTTCGCGACGTCGCTCCTGGCCGTCGGCATCGGCATTGCGTGGTTGGCCTACGCCCGGCGCTTGAGCTTCGCTGTCGCGATTGGCTTTCTCGCCGGAGCCGGCTTCGCGGTCGTGGCTTACCGCTGGGATTACGTCGTGCACCTGGACAGCGCGCCGCTCTGGTTTGTCGCCATGGTGCTGGCGGATCGGCGTTACCTCCCCACTTCCTGGACCATCCGGCCCCTGCTGGGCTTCTGCGCCGGTCTACTTTCGGTGGCGCTGCGCGCCCGTGGCTATGGGATCGAGGCAGCTTTGGTGACGGCAGCGGCCGTGCAAGCGGCGCTGGCCGTCCTCGTGGTCATCATGTGGGCGGCAGCTTTCGGATCCGAGCGGATGCGGAGGAATCGCAGGCTGCGCCAGCGCGAAGCCAACCTGCGAATCGTCAAGACCTAGGCGAACTTCAGCTCGACGTCGGCCACCTCGAGCGTGGCGGCCCGGCTCAGTCGAACAGCGTGGCGCCTCGCGTCACGAACTGGTCGCGGCGCGGGCCGGTGCCAATCAGGTCGATGGGGGCGCCGATCAGCTCGCCAATCCGTTCGATGTAGTCCTGGCAGCGCGCGGGGAGGTCCTCCCAGCAACGCGCGGCGCCGATGGGCGTTTCCCAGCCAGGCATCTCCTCGTAGATGGGGGTGCAGTGCTTGTAGTGCGAGATGTTCGCAATCGGGTGATTCTGCTTCTCGCCGCGGAAGTCGTAGGCGGTGCAGATCTTCAGGAGGGGCTGGTCATCGAGGATGTCCATTCGCATCAGGGCCGCACGCCCGACTCCGTTGATGCGCACCGCGTAGCTTGCGACTGCCGAGTCGAACCAACCGATGCGGCGGGGCCGGCCTGTCACGGTGCCGAACTCGTGGCCGCGCTCACGAATCTGATCGCCCACGGCGTCGAGGAGCTCGGACGGGAAAGGGCCGTAGCCGACCCGTGAGGCGTAAGCCTTGAAGACGCCGACGGTGAGGTCGACCTTGGTCGGGGCGATGCCGCTGCCGGTGAGGGCGCCGCCCGCGGTGGGGTTGGAGCTCGTCACGTAGGGATAGGTACCAAAGTCGAGGTCGAGCATCGTGGCCTGGGCGCCCTCCAGGAGGATGTTGGCGCCCCTGTCCAGCGCGTCCTGGATCATCGGAAAGGTGTCCTTGATGTAGGGGTCGAGCTGCTTGGCGTAGCCCATGTACTCGTCCAGCATGCTTTCCCAGTCGTACGGCTCCGCGTCGTAGAGCTTGGTGAGGATCGGATTCTTCACCTGGCCGACGACGAAGGACAGCTTCTTGCGCATGAAGCCCTCCTTTTGCAGGTCGCCGATGCGGAAGCCGATGCGGCGGATCTTGTCCGCGTAGGCGGGGCCGATGCCACGCCATGTGGTGCCCAGTCGGTCATCGCCACGGGCGTCCTCCTCGAGGCGGTCGAAGAGGGGGTGGTAGCGCATGACCATGTGGGCACGCTCGCTGACGATGAGGTTCTTGGGTTGGATGCCGCGCTCCTGGAGCTGGGAGAGCTCGCGCAGGAGGACGATGGGGTCGACGACGACGCCGTTGCCGATGATGCAGGTGCAGCCGGGATAGAGGATGCCCGAGGGGATGAGCTGGAACTTGAACTCGCCGTCCTCGGTGATGACGGTGTGGCCGGCGTTGTTGCCGCCCTGGGAGCGGATGACCATGTCCGCCTTCGCGGCGAGGAAGTCGATGACCTTGCCCTTGCCCTCGTCGCCCCACTGGCCGCCGACCAGGATGATGACCATCCTGGTTATTCAGTACCGGGTTCGGGCCGGCGGGTCTCCAGGTTGTAGAAGCGTGTGTGGTCGCGGCGGAACTTGAGCTCGATGGTGCCGGTGGGGCCGTTGCGATGCTTGGCGATGATCACCTCCGCGATGCCCGGGCGCTCTTCGGACTTGTAGTATTCCGGCCTATAAAGAAACATGACAACGTCACTATCTTGTTCAATCGCGCCCGACTCGCGAAGGTCGCTCAGGATCGGCCGCTTGTCGGGACGCTGCTCAGGCGCTCGGCTCAGCTGCGAGATGGCGATCACTGGGACGCGAAGCTCACGAGCCAGGCCCTTGAGCGCTCGGGAGATGGATGAGACCTCCTGAACTCGGTTGTCGTCGCCGCGCGAACGGCCGTGCATCAGCTGCAAGTAATCGACGACGATCAGGTCGATGTTGTGGCGCATCTTGGCCTGCCGTGCCTTGAGCTGAAGGGTCAGCTCGTCCATCGCCGGGGTGTCATCGATGAAGATCGCCGCCTCACCCAGGGGCCCAAGGGCATTCGACACACGATCGTATTCGGCCTCGCTCAGCAAACCTCGATGCAAACGCTGCGCGTCGATCTGAGCCTGCTCCGTCAGCAGCCGCTCGGTGAGCTGCTCCTTGGACATCTCGAGGCTGAAAATCGCGATTGCCTTCTTCGACTCGAGGGCCGCGTGAAGGGCGATGTTGAGGGCCAGAGAGGTGTTGTGCACCAGGATGTCCTGGGCGATGAAATTTGCAGTCTCCGGTACTGTCAAGTCGTATACCTGATGCTCGCCAGTAGGGATTATGGAAACGATTTCATCCCAATAGAGCTGGTCGCTGGCAATCTGGGATAGTCGGCGGTCGTGAAGGACGTTGGCGTAAACGGCAAGTCTTCCCTGCGTAATGCCGCGGTACCGATGAGGATTGAAGCCTCGCTGTCCCGCACCTTTTTCGCCCGCGAGTTCCGAGAGTTGAGTAACTGTCAGCCCCCGGGCCTGAGCTGACACGCGTATGTCGCCCCAGATTTGCTTGGGTACTACGCCGACGTTGCTTCGTCGGGGCTCGCTAAAGCGCTCGAAACGACGCGCCTTCTGTCCAATCCAGCCGATCTCCTGTTGATACCGCTCAACGGAGGCCGGCTCAGTAATCTCAACGCGCCAGCAACGGTCCTTCTTTTTCCAGAGCTTCGCGACGACTCCGAACCTCACGAGTGCATGGTGAAGATCTTCTGCGAGGGCTTCGGAGGCCACTGCGAACTCGATTCGCGGATAGCCCCGCATCGAGTAAATCGTTCCATCGCAGCTCATCAAGGTTCGGATGAATTCAGCTACTCGGGGGCGGTCCCAGCGCCAGACGCATTCCGGGAAGCGTTTCGCGTCAGCCAACTTGCCCATCAAGTTCAAGTCGCGCAGCCACCCCGTCAGTGGGTTTTTTTGGCCAGAGCGGCCAGCCGGGTAGTACGTGATGCCATGGGACCTAATGTGGAGCGTGGGAAAGAAAAGGGCGATCTGGTCACAAAAGTCTTGGACAATGTCGCGGTCAGTATTCGTAAAGCCAGGTGAGTGTGTGCTCAGGCTGCCCTCGGCTATGAAGTAAGCCATCAATCGAATCTGACCTAAAGCCATCGAATCGTCAGAACCGAAGCAATTCAGCGCGCGGGGGACCGCGATACGATCGCCAACAACGATGTCGTGTAGCGGTTGCCAGCCCCCAACGGTGAGGAACGGATGATGTCCGGTGACCTCAACCGATCGACCGGTGCGGGTCGTTACCTTAAAACATGGTTTGACGCCACTATCGACCCAGGCGTTGACGTGATTGGGTTTGATTCGGCCATCCCACGTCAAGCTGTGGATCTGTGGCATCTCCTGTTTCACCGCCTGCTCGATGGTTATACGGTCGCCAGTGGCAAAGTTGACAACAAGACTATCACTTCGGATGCACTTTCCCATAGAGGGCCGCCCCGCCACGATGATCAGGTCCGAGTCCTTGAACCCTCCCGTCATCCGGTCCAGGTCGTGGAACCCTGATGGGACTCCGATGACCCCTTGCCCGCTCTCCATCTGCAGCGAGATCCGCTCCATCGCCGGCCCCAGCAGGTCGTAGAGCCGCGCCAGCTCCCGCTGGTCCCTGTCGTCGGCGACCCCGAACACCAGCGACTGCGCCTGGTTGATCGCCTCCTCCGCCTCCACCCCATCGTCGTAGCCAAACCCCGCGATGTTCGACCCCGCCGAGATCAAGCGCCGCTTGTACGCCTTCTCCTTGACGATGCGCCCGTAGTACTCGATGTTGGCCGCGGTCGGCACGGCGCTCTGCATCGAAGCGAGCTGCGTGCGCCCCCCGATCCGATCGAGCATCCCCATCGTTTGCAGCTGCGCGGCCAGAGTGACGTTGTCGATCGGCTCCCCCGCCGCAAACAGGTCAAGCGCCGCCCGATAGATCTGCCCGTTGTTCTCCCGATAAAAGTCTTCGGGGTGCAGGAACTGCAGAACCTTGGCGATCGACAAAGGGTCGAGAAGGATGGATCCGAGCACCGACAGCTCGGCGTCCTGGTCGTGAGGTGGCACCCTCCCCGGTGAGAGAGGGATCGTCTGCATGCTGTCGAGCCCCTCTTATCGGTCCTGGGTGACGATCACATTGACGTGGGCCGCCACGTCGCGGTGCAGCTTGAGCGGGACCTGGTGCTCACCCAGCGTCTTGATCGGCTCCTTCATATCGATCTTGTGCCGGTCGATGTCCACGCGATGCTGCGCCTTGAGCGCCGCGGCGACGTCCTGGTTGGTGATGGAGCCGAACGCCTTGTCCTCCGCGCCCACCTTCAACCGCACGACCACCGTCTTGTTGTGGATCTCGTCGGCCAGCGCCTGCGCCTCCACGCGGTCCTTGGTCTCGCGCTTGGTCGCGGCGTCCTTCAAGCGTTTCGCCTCCGCCTCAAATCCACGGCTCGCGGGAACCGCCAGCTTGCGCGGAAAAAGGAAGTTGCGGCCATAACCGTCGGTGACCTCCTTCACGTCGCCCGCGCTGCCGACATTCGGGATGTCCTTGGTGAGCATCACCCGCAATTTCGCCTAGCCCTCCGATACCGATTGATAAGGGTCACGCCGCCAGACGCGATTTCGAATCCTGGTGAACAGCCGCCCGCCGCCTTCGCGAGCTGCACTGAACGCCTCGCGGAAGTCGCGGTCGAAAGTGCTCTCGCCCGCCTCCAGGGCCGCCTCGTGCTCGCGCCGAACATCTTCCGGGCACGCCTCGATGAAGGTGCTGACGGCAAGAATTGCGAGGGCCAGCATGTCGAGCTCGCCCATCAGCGGCACCCATGCCGGCAGGTCGATCGGGCTCACGATCAGCACCATGGCGCCGATCAGCACCGCCTTCGGGGCGGCCGGCACCCGCTCGTCGCGCAGCAGGCAATAAGCCAGCTTGCCGTGCTTCGGCACGTCGACCAGCAACTGTTTGGCACGCGAAAGGATCGGTGGCATGAGGGCCGGAACAGCCTAACGCGTTTCGGCTTCCGCAGGGAAGCAACTTAACTTAGCCTACCGCCATGACGGCGGCCTCCGGAACCGTGGCCCCCCGCAGCGAGCTCCGGTTTGGCCGACTCCTGGCGATCAACTTGTTCAAGTTCGGGGGCGATGGAGTCCATTGGACTCCGCTCAACACGATCATCCTGCAGGTCCTCGCCGTCGCGGTGGGCGGCAGCTCGTCCAGAGGCACACTGATCGTCGCCCAGGCGAGCTCGGCCGGCGCCGTCTTCGCCGTCGTCGTACCCGTGCTCGTCGGCTATCTGAGCGACCGGACTTCGACTCGATTCGGACGACGGCGTCCATGGATCGCGATCGGCACGATCTTCAACCTTTTCGGTCTCGGCCTCCTGGCCGGCGCGGGCTCGGTGCCTGCCTTGATCGCTGCGTACCTCGTGGTCCAGATCAGCAACAACGGCGCCTTCGCGGCGTACAGCGCAGTGATCCCCGATATCGTCCCCGTCAGCCAGAACGGCCGAGCGTCCGGGTTGCTCAACGCGATGCAGCAGCTGGGCACCGTGGTCGGCCTCTTCGCGCTCACGATCCTCTTGAGCCCAGACCACCTGGGCAGCACGCACGCCGGCGCAGTCGCCGGATTGTGGGTGGTGGGAATCTGCACTGCCGGTTCGGTGATCGTCTCGCTCGCCGCGATACCCGAGGC
>DATARC010000212.1:0-3788 GCA_036264335.1 Candidatus Dormiibacterota bacterium | reverse complement strand
AGACGGGCGCCGACCTGGAGCTCCTGGGCCGAGACTTCAACAACGCGGTCCTGCCGCTCGAGGTCTTCCTGCGCGGCCTGGACGCCGAGCCGGCCCTGCAGCGCACCGCGTAGAGCCTCACGAATTCCCGTTCCAAGTCGTCGTGCACGGCCAGGCCTGCACGCTCGGCGCGATTATCAGGAGCCTATGCGCTGGTTAACAGTCATTATCGTAAACAACGCGCAGCCGACGGCGGGCCAAGAATGGGCCTCCCCACAGCCCGAAGTCCATCCGAGCCGGCTGACTGGCGGGCGCCAGCGCCGGCGGCGAGGGCATCCGCCCAAGCGCCGCCGGACGTCATACGATCGACTCCGTGAGCAGGTCGGATGTATTCACTTCCACCGATTGGGATCGCCTGGCGGGCGAAATGGTCGAGACAGTTCGGGCATCCGTTCGCCACGGACTTCTGACTCCCCAGCAGGCCGACTCTCACCTCGCTGCCTTCTTCCAAGACAGGGATGCGAGCCGCCCGCGCGCTGTTCTGCGTGAACGATGGCGCCACGTCGACGCCCGCCACGATGCTGGCCAAATTTCCGCAGCAGAGGCTGAAGATCTCCGCCGCGCGATCATCGACGACGCCCGACACCGCGGCCTGGGCGATCCGCCATGGGGAGCGCCTACAGGCCACGCCGTCGGCTGACGACCTGCAGTCATTATCGGCAAACGCCGCCAGGCAGGGGAGCACCAGCGATCCGCGCTTCCCCACCGTTACGATCAGCCGGTCCAATGGCGGCGATCTGTCGTTTGTGCGGGCGGGACATGAGAGCCACAGTCTCCTGCGACGATCCCGGGCCAATCGTCCTCACCGGCAAGTCGTATTCGGTTATCAGGTTCGGCTCGGAGCCCGACGACTGGCCCGGATACGGGGCAACCGCCTGCCCCGACTGCGCCGTCGCTCCGGGCGGAATTCACCACTTCGGATGCGACATCGAGCAGTGCCCGCGATGCCGCGAGCAGTTCATAACCTGCGACTGCGTCGAATCGGACGCTAGCTGACGAACTCCAATGGATATCGTACGCATCGCCTCGAGCTGAGACGGCTACCTAAGTCTCCCTTCCCGACCGTTTAAGGCCTCGACAAGCCTGTCTTTGCTGATGCTGCCTTCAGCGACGATCACGCCGTCGGCCAGGACGACCGGGACGCGCCAGTCATAGAGGCGGAACAGCTCGTCGTCGGCGTCGACATCGGCGAGGTGGGGCTCGTGGCCGAGCTCGCGGAGCAGGGCCAGGGCCTGGTCGCAGAGGTGGCAGCCTTGCCGGGTGACGAGAACAAGCTCCACGTGGCTGAGCCTAGCGCAGCCGGCAGGCTAGCCCGGCAGCTGCAGAAGCTCCCCCACATCGATCTGAGGCCCGTGAAGGCCGTTGAGGCGCTCGATCTCGTCGATCCGTACGCGCACGTCGTCGCCCGGATACCGCACCGCGGCGATACCCCACAGCGTGTCGCCCGGCTGGACGACCACCGTGCTGACCACCGGCGGCGTTTCACCCAGCGCCACCTTGGAAAGCCCAAGGGCCAGGGCGGCGGCCGCCACCACGACCAGGCTCCAGCGCCCGATGTGCTCGAGCGGCGCCTGGCGGCGCGATCGGAGCGGCCGGATCGAGTAGCCTGCGGCGTACATGTGTTCGGGGACTGTAGCGAACACTCGTTCGCGTGTCAAGTCCCCCGAACAAAGGTTTGCACTCCGAGGGGGAGTTTGCTAGAGTGGGCTCCAGGCGTCATGAATACGACCCTGGAGATGACAAGAAATTGACCGAACAGCTCACCGAACGGCAGAACAAGATCCTCGATTACATCCGCTACGTCACGAAGGTTCGCAGCTATCCACCCAGCGTTCGTGAGATCGGCGAGGCCGTGGGGCTCAGCTCGAGCTCGACCGTCCACAACCACCTGAACCAGCTCGAGCGCCGCGGGCTCATCAAGCGCGACCCCAGCAAGTCCCGCACCGTCCAGCTCGTCACCGACGCCCAGGCCGACGCCCAGCGCCGAAACGCCCTCTCCATCCCCGTCATCGGCAACGTCGCTGCCGGCGCCCCCATCCTCGCCGAGCAGAACATCGAGGATCACGTCCTCCTCTCCTCCGACATGGCCCAGGAAGGCAACTTCCTCCTGCGTGTGCGAGGCGAGAGCATGATCAACGCGGGCATCCTCGACGGCGACCTCGTGCTGGTCAAGCCTCAGCAGGAAGCTACCAACGGCTCGATCGTCGTCGCCCTGGTTGACGGCGACGCCACGGTGAAGCGCTTCGAGCGGGGCAACGGCCACGTCAAGCTCATCGCCGAGAACCCGGCGTACGAGCCGATAGTGACCACCAACGTCAGCCTGGTTGGCGTCGTGCGCGGGGTGATCCGCCTCTTCCGCTAGCGACCGGTCGGCCCACCTTGGCAGCGTAGGCCTCGAATCGTTGCGCCGCGTGGCGGGGCACCCAGCCCCATGCCCGCGTGCCGCCTTCGCCGTACTCGGTGCGCTCCACCCCGCCGACCTTGCGCAAGGCAGCGAGGACCGACTCGGCCCCGTAAGGCACGAGGATCTCGAAATCGACCACGTCGCCGCGGCTTGATCTCTCCACCGCAGCCAGCAGCTCTTTCAGGCCACTTTGCTTGGCGGCCGAGATCGCGACCGCGTCGGGGTAATGGCTGGTGACGGCGCCGATCGCTCGCCGGCGCGCCAGCGGCGCTAGCAGGTCCACCTTGTTCAGCGCCACGACCCGCGGCTTGTCCGCAGCGCCGAGGTCACCCAGGACCTTCTCCACCGTCGCCGCCTGATCGAGCACCGTCGGCGAGCTGACGTCGAGCACCTGGATGATCAGGTCGGCCTCCGTCACCTCTTCGAGGGTGGCCCGGAACGCCGCCACCAGGTCGGTGGGCAGCTTCTGGATGAACCCCACCGTGTCGGTCAGCAGCACCTCGCGCCCGGTCGGCAGGTCCAGGCGCCGCGTGGTCGGATCCAGCGTTGCGAAGGCGCGCTGCTCCGCCTGCACGTGTGCTCCGGTCAGCGCGTTCAGCAGGGTCGACTTGCCCGCGTTCGTGTAGCCGACGATGGCGGCCGTCTCCAGCTGTGCTCGGCGCCGGCCGGTGCGCTGCTGGTGGCGCTGCGATCGCACCTGCTCGATCTCGCGCTCCAGGTCGCGCATCCGCTTGCGGATCCTGCGCCGTTCGACCTCGATCTGCTGCTCGCCGGCGCCTCCTCTCGCCCCCACCCCCCCGCGCCGGCCGCCCACCTGACGGTCGTAGGCGTATGAGCCGATCAGGCGGGGCAGCATGTGGTGCAGCCGCGCCGCTTCGACCTGGAGGCGTCCTTCGTGGGTTCGCGCGTGTTGCGCGAAGATGTCGAGGATCACCTCCGTCCGATCCAGCACGCGCACCTTCAGCTCGCGTTCCAGGTTGCGCTGCTGGCGGGGACTGAGGTCGTCGTTGCAGATGACGACGTCGAACGCGCCTTCGAGCCGCATCTCCCGGAGCTCCTCGACCTTGCCCATCCCGATGAAGTGGGCAGGGTCCACCCCACTCCTCTTCTGGATGTCGGTGCCCACCACCTCAGCGCCCGCGGTGCGGGTCAGGTCGGCCAGCTCGATCATCTGGTCACCTACCGATTCAGCCGTCGTTCCGGGCAGCAGCACGCCCACGAGGTAAGCCCGCTCGCGCGGGGTTCGGGTCGTGATCAGAGCTTGAGCTTCCTCAAGCGCGCCATCGCCTCCTCGAGGCGGGCATCCGGAGCGGTCACCGACAGCCTGAAATAGCCCTCGCCGTGC
>DATARC010000203.1:0-2067 GCA_036264335.1 Candidatus Dormiibacterota bacterium | reverse complement strand
GGCATCGCCGCGGCGGAACCGACGCGGTGCCATTGGCCGTCCCGGCCGTACCCCACCAGCTCTTGCAGGATGGCGCGACCGTCGTCAACCCCTTGCACACACCCGAGCGACAAGAGCCGTCGCGTCCGCGACTCGCCCTCGGCATCCGCGACTCTCACCAATCCGGCATAGAGGACGAGATCGACGGTATGGGCCACCTCCGCCAGGACCGCTTCCGGGCGCGGAGCATGGGGATTGCGCAGCGCGACGCGCACCAGGCGGGGCAACGTTTCGCGCGGGCTGTCTGCGTGAATCGTGCAAATCGAGCCGGGGTGGCCCGTGTTCATGGCGTCGAGGAGGTCCAGCGCCTCACCGCCGCGAACCTCACCGATGATGATGCGATCCGGGGACATTCGCAGCGCCTCATGGACGAGCATCTGGATGGTGATCGCGCCGCGGCCTTCGGTGTTTGGGGGACGGCCCTCCAGAGAAATGCAGTCGTGAAGGTCGCGCCAGAGATGCAGCTCGGCCTGGTCTTCGATCGTGACCACGCGCTCGTGCGGAGCGATGAGGCGGGCGAGGACCCGCATGAAAGTTGTCTTGCCGGCTCCGGCGCCGCCGGCGATGAGGATGTTCAACCGACCCGCGATGGCCGCCTCCAGCAGTGGAATTGCGCCGTGCGGCAAGAATCCAGCGTCGGCGAGGGACGCAATGTCCCGAAATCGAGACGGCGGATGACGGCGGATGGTCAGGCTCATCGGCCGCGCCGGTGGCGAGAGCGCAGCGTGCAGCCGGCTTCCTTCTGGGAGGGTCATCGTCACTGTCGGGCTGGCGCGGTCAAGGCGTGCGCTGGCGGTTCCATCGGTATACCAATGCACGAGGTCCACCAGGGCTGCTTCGTCGGCGAAAGGCGGCGCAACCTCATGACGCCGTCCACCCTTGAAGATGAAGCAGGCTTCGGTGCCATTGATGCGGATCTCCTCCACGTCGGGATCGGCGAGGTGCTCGGCAAGCGGACCCAGGGGCGTCACGGCGGCAACGATTCGTCTCAGCAGCTGCTGCGACTCTTCACCTCGTAGAGGAGGTACTGCGCGACGTCGCTCTTCGTCTACCACCCGCCCGACGAGCTCGTAAACCCAAGGCTGGTCGTCCACACGTACACGGGTGAGATCGCGCAGCGCCAGCTCCGCCGCGAGCTCGGTTTCGACACGCGCGCGAATCGAAAGCTCAATGGCAGCGCGGTCGCCTGCGACTACTGCCACGGCGCGACCCCCTTGCCTGCACCCAACTGAACCGATCTGGCCAGATCGCTCAACGGACCGCGAACGCGCCGGCTGCGATGCACCGCCAGACCAAGCGCCATCCGCTCGGCCACCCGTCGATCGTCCGCGAACCTGGCCAGCACCGGCAGGTGGTGCCGGCCGGCGAGGGCTTCTTCAGCTCCTGCGAGGCATCCCCGACCGATGCGGTTGAAGGCCAGACCTACGCTGGCGGCGCTGAGTTCGCTCGAGGACAAGGCTGCATCGGCGCGCTGTAATCCGCTGCGGTCAGGCACGACCACCCACAGGAGCCAATCGGCAGCGGCCGACAGCTGACGCTGCATTGCCCTCGAGCTGTGGCCAAGGTCGACAATCACCGCCTCGTGGCGCGTCCGCGCATCGGTCAGCCACTGAAAACAGTTGAAAGCTTCGCCCCGGCCTTGACCGATCTCCGCAAACCACAGGTTCTGGTCGACCTGCATCGGCGGCTCGTCGACGGAATCGGCGTTGGCGGCCGGCCCGAGGTCCAAGGCTGCCGCAGTCCCGCCCCCCTCGGCGTCTGCATCAACAAGCAGAGTTGAGGTCTGGCCGTCCGCCAATCGTCGCGCCAGTGCTACGGCCAGAAAGGAGCAACCAGGGCTGCCCTTGGCTCCGGCGATGGCGATGACCCGGCTCAACTCTGCGCGACCGCGGCAATCGCCTCGCTCGTGCTCGAGACGGAGCTCTCCGCGCCATCCGATGTGCCCGGTTCGGCGACGACGGCGACCAATCGCATCGCATTGGCGGCGAAGACGAACGCAGAAGCCTGCTTTGAGGTGACGACGACGCT
>DATARC010000112.1:0-8042 GCA_036264335.1 Candidatus Dormiibacterota bacterium | reverse complement strand
GAGGCCGGCGGCATCACCCAGCGCATCGGCGCCTACAAGATCGAGACCGCCGACGGCCACCCGATCGTCTTCGTCGACACGCCGGGCCACGAGGCGTTCACCGCGATGCGCGCCCGCGGCGCGCAGGTCACCGACCTCGTGGTGCTCGTGGTCGCCGCCGACGACGGGGTGAAGCCGCAAACCATCGAGGCCATCCACCACGCGCGCGCGGCCAAGGTCCCGATCATCGTGGCCATCAACAAGATGGATGCCCCGGGGGCGAACCCCGACCGAGTTCACCAGGAGCTTGCGTCGCAGGGCATTGTCACGCGTCACTACGGCGGCGAGCACGAGTGCGTACACCTGAGCGCCAAGACGGGCCAGGGCCTCGACGATCTTCTGACGACCATCGTGCTTTCGTCGGACATCCTCGAGCTCAAGGCCAATCCCGACCGTAACGCCATCGGCACCGTCGTCGACGCTCACCTCGAGCGCGGTCGTGGCCCAGTCGCCACCGTGCTGGTGCAAGCCGGAACGCTGCGAGTCGGCGACGACTTCGTCTGCGGCCACATCTACGGCCGTGTTCGAGCCCTCGCCAACGATCGCGGCGATGCCGTGACCGAGGCGGGGCCGGCGACTCCCGTGGTGGTGTCGGGCATGAGCGAGGTCCCGCAGGCCGGAGACATCTTCCAGGTCGTCGGCTCTGAGAAGGCGGCCCGCCAGATCGCGCTCACCAAGCTGACCGAGCGGCGGACCCAGGAGGCGGCGCGAGACTTTGCGCCGAGAATCACCCTGGAGGAGCTCGCACGCCGCGCCAAGGAGGGCGAGGTCAAAGAGCTCAGCCTGGTCGTCAAGGCGGATGCCCAGGGCACGCTGGAAGCCGTCCTCAGCGCGCTGCAGAAGATCGAGGACCCGGTGGTTGCGATCAAGATCGTCGGGCAGGGCGTGGGGGCGGTGAGCGACTCTGACCTCCTGCTGGCCGGCGTGTCGAACGCAATCGTCATCTGCTTCAACCTCAAGCCGACGCCGGCTGCGGTCGCGGCTGCCGAGCGAGCCAAGGTCGAGGTGCGTTACTACGACGTCATCTACAAGCTGACCGAAGACGTCGAGCGCGCAGCGAAGGGTTTGCGCGAGCCGACGTATCGCCAGATCCGCGAGGGCAAGGTCGAGGTCGTGATGCCGATCAAGATCCCCCGCCAGGGCGTTATCGCCGGCTGCCGTGTCGTCGAGGGCAAGATAAGCCGCGGTGGCTGGGCCAAGCTGTTGAGAGGGAAAGAGCAGATCTTCGAGGGCAGGATCAGCTCTTTGAAGCACTTCAAGGAGGACGTGCGCGAGATGTCCGAGGGCCAGGAGTGCGGCGTTGGGCTCGAGGGCTTCGAGGCTTTCGAACCCGGCGACGCCATGGAGACATACCGCCTCGAGCGGGAAGAAATCTAGGCAAGGCTTGACTTGCTGAAAGCGGAGGTCGTGATGACCAGCTACCGCGCCGACCAGGTCGGCGAGCAGGTGCGCGAGGAGATCATGTCGATCATCCGCCGAGATCTCAAGGATCCACGGATCGGGTTCGTGAGCATCACGGCGGTACGCATGTCGCCTGACCTGCGTCAGGCCCGCGTACGGGTCAGCGTGCTCGGCAACCCGGAAGAGAAAAAGGCTACGATCGCTGGCCTCATCTCGGCCAAGGGATTGATCCGCCACGAGCTCGGCAAGCGCTTGCAGAACTTGAAGTTCTCGCCGGACCTTCGATTCGAGATCGATCCCTCGATCGAGTACAGCGTGCACATCAACGAGCTGCTCAAAGAGGTGCTCCCGTCCGCGCCGGATCACGCCGACGTCGCAGCGAGCGATGAGAGCAAGGAGGAATCGTTATAGCCAGCCCGCGCCCGAAGGCAGACGTCTACGACGAGATCAAGGACCTCATCGCCGCCAACGAGGACATCCTCATCTTCGGCCACAAGGATGCGGACGGGGACACGCTCGGCTGCAGCCTCGCGTTTGCCGAGGCGCTCCGCTCGGCCGGGAAACAGGTGTGGGTGCTCATTCCACCGCCGCTGCCCGACATGTACACGTTTCTTCCCGGTTTCAACGACATCCAGGAGGAGCCGCCGCACGGGATCGACCCGCACCTGGTGTTCTTTTTCGATTCAGGGAACCTCGAGCGTTCTGGTAGCAGCGTCAAGCTGATCGCTTCCCACGCCACCATCGTCAATGTCGATCACCATCCTTCGAACTCGCGTTTTGGCGACATCAACATCATCGATTCCGAGTCATCAGCCGTCGGACAGATGGTCATGCGGATGCTCGACCACTTCGGCTTCCCGATCACGCCGTCTATCGCGACCAACCTCTACGTCGCCCTGCTGACCGACACGGGTGGCTTCCGCCACGAGAACACCACGCCTCAGGCCCTCGAGGATGCGGCGAAGCTGGCGCGCCTTGGCGCCGACCCGGGCCACATCGCCACCCTCGTCTACAAGATGCGGCCGGAAACGACGCTCAAGCTGAACGGCCTGGCGCTGGCGACGATGCGCGTGGAGATGGAGGGCCGCCTCGCCTGGGCCAAGGTGACGCGTGGCATGCTGCGAGAGGCGGGGGCTGTCATGGCCGAGTCCGAGGGCATCATCGACAACCTCAACAGCATCGCGGGGCTCGAGCTCGCGATCCTCTTCAAGGAGGTCAATTCAGACCTCACGAAGATCAGCGTTCGCAGCCGCGGCGGCGTGGATGCGGCTGCGATGTGCGCGATCTTTGGTGGCGGCGGCCATATTCGGGCCGCGGGGGCGGAGATCGAGAAGCCGATGGACGAGGCAGCGAAGCTCGTGCTGGCGACCGCCAAGGAGTCCATCATTGCCGCCTCGCCGAACCGCTGACGCTGCGGCTTTCTCGATTGGCGTACTGAACGTTGACAAAGGCGCCGGTGAAACCTCGTTCGCAGTCGTCGGCCGCCTTCGCCGCCTGACCGGGGCCCATCGTGTCGGCCACGCCGGCACCCTCGATCCGCTGGCCACCGGCGTCCTGCCCATCCTGTTCGAGTCGGCGACCCGCCTCGCCGAGTTCGCCCTGAGGTTGCCCAAGACCTATGTCGCCGACATCCACCTGGGCTTCTCCACGGCGACCGACGACGCCGAGGCCGAGCGCCAAGCCGGTGCCGACCCGAGCGGCTTGACCGCGCATGACATCGAGGCGGGCCTCGTCGCTTTCACCGGACGGATCCTCCAGGAGCCGCCGGCATTCTCTGCGGTAAAGGTCGACGGCCAGCGCGCTTACAAGCTGGCAAGGATGGGCGCGGAGCCCCGACCTCACGCGCGCGAGGTCGAGGTTTACGAGGCGCGTCTTCTGAGCTTCGCTCCCGGCGCCGAAGCGGTCGCGCGCGTCGAGATCCGGTGCAGCAGCGGCACGTATCTGCGGTCGATCGCGCGAGACCTCGGACGAAGCCTCGGCGTGGGTGGCTATCTCGGACGGCTGGTGCGCACCGCTTATGGCCCTCTGCTGATCGAATCGGCCGTCAAGGTCGAAGCTCTGGCGACAGCCGATGACGTCCGCAGGCTGCTGCTTCCGGCCGAGGTCATACTGCCGGACATGGAGCGGGTGAGGCTCAACGTCGAGCAGGAGGCGATGGTGCGGCAGGGCCGCTCGGTCCGCGTCCTGCCAGAGCCCGGACCCGGCTTGATCCGGGCCCACGACGCCGGTGGACGCCTGGTCGCCCTGGGCCACGCCGACCCCCTTCGCCGGACTTTCGTGCCCGAGAAGGTGCTCAGCTGAGGCGACTCGCGTGAAAGTTCACTTTGGGCTCCCCTCGAGCCCTATCGGAGCCGTCACCCTCACCGTCGGGAGCTTCGACGGCGTTCATCTCGGCCATGCCGACGTCATCCGCCGCACGGTTGCGGCCGCGGCGGCCGATGGAGCGCAGCCTGCGCTGATGACCTTCGAGCCTCATCCGCGCTGCGTCCTGGACCCGGCCAACTGCCCGCCCTCGGTCACCACGCTGCAGGAGAAGCTCGCGCTCATCGAGGAGCTGGGGATCGAGCACGCCATCGTCATTCGATTCGACCGCGCGCTCGCGTCCCTGTCGCCCCAGGAGTTCATCGACCTGCTGGAGCCGGTGATCGAGGTGCGGCGTTGGGTCGTCGGCTTCGACTTTGCGTTCGGCCGCGAGCGCCGCGGCAATGCCGAGTGGCTGCGGGCGAACGGTCACACCGTCGACGTGGTGCCTCCCTTCAGGTTGAACGGCAAGGAGCTTCACAGCTCCGATGTGCGAAGGCTCGTGACGCTCGGAGAGATGGAGGAGGCGAACCGCCTCCTGGGCCGCGAGTACTCGATGGCTGGACCTGTCGAGGCCGGCGACAAGGTGGGACGGCGTTTGGGATTTCCAACCGCCAACATCGGTGTCGAGCCGAACAAGCTCGTGCCGGCGCTTGGCGCCTATGCGGGCCGGGCGATTGCCGAGGAAGGCCTGTTCGTCGCCGCACTTTCGGTCGGCTACCGGCCGACCTTCGGCGGCACGACGCTGAGAGTCGAAGCGTTCCTGCTCGACTTCGAGGGGGACCTCTACCAGCAACGCCTGGAGCTGAAGTTCATCCGCTACCTGCACGCGGACATCAAGTTCGCAAGTACCGATGAGCTGGTCGATCAGCTGCGCCACGACGTCGCCGACACACGCCGGATCGTCAAGCCGTGACCCAGGTGGTCGTGATCGGCGGCGGCTTTGCGGGTTACTGCGCGGCGCTGGCGGCGAAGCGTGCGGGCGCAGAGGTAACAGTGGTGGCCCGAGCTCCAGGAGCAACCGCTCTCTACGCGGGCGGCATGGAGATCGTGGGCGACCTCGATGCGATCTTGAGAGCTCAGCGGCACCACCCGTTCACCAGGCTCGGGCTTGACGCCGTCCGTATCGCCACCGAGCTGGACACCGCCATCCAGGCGGTGCATCTCGCGCTCGAGAAAGGCGGTCTGAAGTTCGAAGGCAGCTGGAAAACACGCGGCATCTATGCCGACATCCATGGCCTGGCGAGGCCCGCGAACCTGGTGCCGGCCACCGTCGCCGGCGGCGAGCTGCGCGGTCTTGCCGGACGGCGTGTAGCAGTGGTCGGCGTGCCCGAGGTGGGCGACTACGACGCCGCCTCGACCGCCCAGGCGCTGAAAGAGCTTCATGGCATCGATGCGTTCGCCGAGGACGTGTCGATTCCGAATCTGCCGATATCCGCGTCCCTCACGGACCTGTATGGCCGCAGGGCGCCCGGGCTGGTGAAGGCGCGGGGGGCATCGGTCGCTTATCCGCCGGGATTTACGAGTCTGCCCGAAGACAGCTTCGAGCTGCTGGCCGCGCCGCCGTCGCCGCACGGGTGGCGCCTGCAGCAAGCGATCGGGCTCGGCACCGTGAAAGCGGAGATCCAATCATTTGAGTCCTCGGGAGGACGCATCACCGGAGCACGGGCGGGAGATCGCATCTTCGGTGGCGATGCGTTCGTGCTGGCCGCGGGCCATCACATAGGTGGCGGCATCCGCGGCGGCCGCAAGCTCCATGAGCCGCTGCTGGGCCTTGGCGTCTTTCACGACGGAGCTCTGGCGACCGCGGGCGGCTCGCGTTTGCGGCACCTGGAGTATCTGGACCCTGCCGCCGAGATGACCAGCGGATTGATGACCGATAAGCTGCTGCATCCGCTGAATGAGGAAGGCGCCGCCCCTTATTCGAACCTCTATGCCGCCGGTGCAGTGCTCGGCGGCTATGACTACGCCGGCGAGTGCGGCTTCGGCGTCCCGCTGCTGACGGGGTGGCTCGCAGGAGCACATGCCGTGAAAGAGTCCGGATGAGGGCCGAGATCGAGAAGATAGTGGGCGCCGCCGCGCTCGACGAGCGCGAGGTGCGCGACCACTGGCCGCTCGGTCTCATGCAGGAGCGCGACGGCGTCCAGCGACCGAAGGTCCTGGTCGCGCGGCCGGCGGGACGCGAGCAGGTGATCGCTCTGCTTCGATGGGCCTCGGCGAACGATGTCGCCGTCACGCCGATGGGTGGCGGCACCGGAGTTTGCGGCGCACTGGCTCCACGCGCGGGCGAGCTCGTTCTCGACATGAGCGGTTTCGATCGCATCCTCGAGCTCGACGAGACGAACCTGATCTGCCGGTGCGAGTCCGGCGTCAACGGCCTTGTCCTCGAGCAATACCTGAATGAGCGTGGCCTGACACTCGGCCACTTTCCGAGCTCCCTGCCCGGCACCACGGTCGGGGGACTGCTCGCGACTCGATCGTCGGGCCAGGAATCGAGCCGCTACGGCAGCGTCGAGGACATGGTCCTCGGCCTGGCCGTCGTGCTGCCGGACGGCACGTTCGCGACGCCTCGACCGGGACCCCGGTCCGCTGTCGGCCCAGCGCTGCACCAGCTCTGGCTAGGTTCCGAAGGCGCGCTAGGCATCATCCTTGTGGCCGACCTTCGGGTGCACCGCCGGCCTGAGACCGTGGTGGGCAAGGGATACGACTTTGCCGACCTCGCCTCTGGCCTCGATGCGATGCGGGCCGTGATGCAGTCGGGAATCAAACCCCTTGTGCTGCGTCTCTACGACGCCGAGGACACCGCCTTCAGCGGCTACGACCTGCCGGCCGGCCATTGCCTGCTGGTCGCAGCCACTGCGGGGCTGCGCGAAGTTGCGACCGCCGAAGCCGGCGCGCTCAAGCGCTTCGCGGCCGGTGCCAAAGACCTCGGGGATGAACCGTGGGAGCGCTGGCAGAACCATCGTTTCAGCCTCTCGGCCGAGCGCCTCAAAGCGTTCCTCGATCCGCCCGGGGCTTACATCGACACCATCGAGCTGGCCGCGCGATGGACGGTTCTACCGAAGCTCCATGCCGAGGTAAAGTCCGCAATAGCCATCGGTGGGTTGGCGTTATGCCATTTCAGCCACGCCTACGAGCAGGGCTGTTGCGCATATTTTTCGTTTGGGGGATCCGCCGACACCGAGGGCGAGGCCCGCGCCGCTTACGGCCGGGCATGGGAGGGTGCTATGACGGCTGCGCTTGGGCTGGGAGCGACGATCAGCCACCACCACGGGACTGGGCAGGCACGCGCGCGATGGGTCGCGGATGAGATGGGCGGCTGGCTGCGCGTCTGGCGCGCGGTCAAGGACGGCCTCGACCCGACAGGAACCCTCAACCCGCGCGCGCTGGGAGGTGCGTCATAGCCGCCCCGGTCCTCTTCGTAGTCAATCCCGCATCAGGGGCGGGCAAGGCGGCGCGCGAGTGGTCGAGCATCGCCGCCTGGCTGACGACGACCGGACTGCCTTTCGATGCCGCCCTCACCACTCGCCCGGGCGAGGCGATCGAGATCGCGGAGCGAGCCGTGAGGGAGTCGCGCCCTATCGTCGTCGCAGTCGGTGGCGACGGCACCCTCAACGAGGTGGTCAACGGCTTCTTTCACAACGGCGCTCCCATCCCGACGACCACCCAGCTCGGAATGGTGCCGCTGGGGACCGGTGGCGATTTCCGGCGCACGCTGCGGATTCCACTCGACCCGAAGGAAGCCGTCCACGTCATCCAGGCTGGAACCCGTCGACGCCTCGACGCCGGCTGCGTGACATTTACGGCCGACGGTGGATCGTCTGCCGTGCGTCACTTCATCAACATCGCCGACGCGGGATTGGGCGGCGAGGTCGCGCATCGTGTCAACGTCGGCAGCAAGCGCCTCGGCAGCGCTGCGTTCACCATCGCCTCGGCGCTCGCGCTGATCGGCTGGAAGAACAAACCGATGCAGGTCGTCGTCGACGGCAACGCCATCGACATCGTGGCGCAACAGGTCGTCGTCGCCAACTGCCAGTACTTCGGCGGTGGGATGCGCATGGCGCCATCCGCCAAACCGACCGACGGCGTGTTCGATGTCATCCTGGTCGGCAATGTGGGCAAGATCGAGACCGCCCGCAAGCTCGGCAGCATCCGAAATGGAACGCACCTCGACGACCACAACCCCAAGATCCAGCTGATGTACGGCAAGCGCATTTCCGTGACGTCGACGGAGAACGTGCGTGTGGACCTTGATGGTGAGACTCCTGGAACGCTGCCCGCGCTCTTCGAGATCCAGCCAG
>DATARC010000111.1:0-4780 GCA_036264335.1 Candidatus Dormiibacterota bacterium | reverse complement strand
CGAAAGGACCGGTGCGTTCGTGGACATTACTTTCGAGAAGAGTGAGAGGGAGTAGGAGATGCCGACTGGCACCATCAAGAAGCTGGTTTCCGACCGCGGCTTCGGATTCATCGCCGCGGAGGATGGGCGGGAGTATTTCTTTCACCGCACAGGACTCGATTCGAGCGTGAACTTCGACTCGCTCGCCGGCGGCGAGCGTGTCAACTTCGAGATCGAGCCCAGCCAGAAGGGCCCGCGGGCCAACCGCATCAAGCTCGCGTAGCAGAACTAACGTGGCAGGGTTGGCCGGGGTCTCCCCGGCCATGACTTTGTCCAAATCGACGCCCAATCATGGCTGGGAGAGACTAATTCTTAGTAAGTCCAATCCCGGGAAGGAGAGCAGAGCCTGCGGCGGAGCCGCACGCTCGATGCATTCAATAAGGCCTATCCTCAACGCCGCCTTGCGCGCAGAGGAAACAGTCTGGTTTCCTCTCATCTCGACGCCCGGCGCACCAGGACGATCGCGGTGGCCCAGCACAGCGCGCCTAGCGCCAGCAGCGTCCAGAGCGCCGGCATGATGGCGGAGAACTGAACGAGAGCTCCGAAGATGCACATCGCGGCCGCGCCGGCGAGCAGGAATGAGCCCGGCACCAGCAGCCACGCCGAGTACCACGGCGGCTGGACGAGGTCGCTTCGATCCAGCAGCCGTCCGATGGCGAAGATCAACGCGGCGCCGCCGAGAGCGGGGGCGGTCAAGGACAGCGCCCAGCCCACGCCGACAGCTCCTGCAGCGGTGCCCAGCAGCGGCTGCACCGCGGCCAGGGCCAGGCCCGCAGGGACTGCGAACGCGACCAGGCGAAGGAGCCGGCTTGCCGGGGGCACTCCTTAAATGATCACGGTGTCAGCGCAGGCACGGCGGCAGGCCGCGTGAAGACGCCCTTTGTCGACACCCAACCACGCCGCACGTCCCAGTACAGGTCAGCGCGCCGCAGCTGAGTCATGAATTCGCTGTTGAAGGCTCGCGCTCGGGCGGCCGGCGACTCCCGGTGGCTCGTGCCCGAGTAATACGGCTGGCGCGGGAGGCCGGCCGCAAGGGCAGCGCTGTTGTAATAGTCGGCATTCCCGTAGACCGACGTGGACCCATATGAATAGATCGCGATCCCCAGCAAACGGTTGCCTTGCGCGGAGGGCGCGAGGGCCAGGCGGATCTGCGCCAGGGTGTCCTCGGGGTAGTTCATGAAGGCGCCGACTCCCGCGAGGATGCGGCCGCCAAAGCCGGAGCCCTTCTCGAATGCGAGCCACCGCATGAACCACGCTTGCTCGAGGCTGTCCCAAGCGCTGTCGTAGTTCATCACGGTGCCGAAGTCGATGTATTTGTTGGCAAGCCACCCGTACCAGTCCTGGAAAACGTCTCCATAAGCCGCGGTCAGCGGCCAGTCGGCGGCCGACGCGGGGCCGCCCCCGTAAGCGATGAGAGCACCACTTAGCTTCACGTTGGGCTTGGTGCGCTTGAGGTCGGCGTGGAGATCACGCACGAAAGCGGTCACGCGACCGCGGCGCCACGCCTTCCAGGCTTCGTCCCCGGGTGCCGGAGTCGTGGTGGCTCCCGTCTGCGACTTGTAGAGCGCGATCGCATTCGGGTTGTACCCCCATTCGACCCCCGGGTATCTGACGTAGTCCATGTGGATCCCATCGATGTCGTAATGCTTCGCGACATCCATGAATACCTTGTGCGTGTAGCTGAGGACGTCCGGCACGCCGGGATCGAAGAGGCCGCTTTTCGTGCCGGTGTTCGAGAGGTTTCCCCACGCACTGCGGTGATTCGCAAAGACTTTGCTGGTATCGCCGACAAAGAACGTGTTGAGCCACGCATGAACCTCAATGCGTGGTGTCGAATCGTGGGCGAGCTGGATCACGTACGCCAGCGGGTCGAATCCGGGCGGCCCCAGGATGTCCGTCGCTCGCGGCTCGTCCGACTGGTTGAAGTACGCATCGCCGCGCTTGCGCACCTGCACGATCAGCGCGTTGAGGTTTCCCCGATGCGCGTCGGCAATCAGCTTCTCCACCTGCGTGGGCGACTTGATGCCGTCGTGAAAGGCGTCGACCCAAAGCGCCCGGTACTGAGGTGGACCGAGCGTGACAGTGCCCGCGCTCGGCGTGGGCGAGGGGCTCGGTGAGCCTGCCGGCGTGCCCGCGGTCGATGAAGCGCATCCGATCAAGAGGGCGGCCAGCAATGGCGCGCCGCATGGGAGCCACCGCCGCGCCCTCGCCCTAGCGATGGGCCTTTTCAAGCGCATCAGGCAACCGCAAGCAGCACATGGTTCCCTCCTTTGGTCACGATCCGGCCAGGATGGTCCTTGCTCAGGGTTGCGATGGCCTCATCCATGATGGCTTGGCGGCGAATCTCGTCCATCCCTTCGGTTCGGGCCGCGCAATCCACCCACCCCATGAAGCCTTTCACGAGCTGTTCCGCCGACGCCCACATCACCTCTTCTTCGATCAGCTCGACCGCAGCCGATACGAAGCCTGCGTCGACCGCCGCCTGCCGGAGGGCATCTGCGTCTTGAACCGTCACGCGTGTCGCGGCCTGATCGACGGGCTCCGGGGCGGGCGGCACCCACCTGTCGATCACCGCGTAGAGCTGGACCCAGACGGCCTCGCCGTAGCTTCCGATCGGCACGCTTGCGCAGAGCTTGCCTCCCGGCCGCAGCACACGCCGGGCCTCGCGCAACGCACCGGGAAGGTCGGAGACGAGCTGGAGCCCGTGACCGCAGATCGCGGCGTCGAAGGCGTCGTCGGCAAAAGCGAGCTGTTCGATGTCCATCAGCTCAAAGCGGGCGGACGGAAGGTCGAGCGCTCGTGCCAGCTCGATCATCCCGGGCGCGAGGTCGACTCCGGTCACCTCTCCGCCGGGGGAGACAGCCGTCACCAGCCTTCGGCTCAGGGTGCCCGGTCCGCACGCCAGGTCGAGGACCTTCATCCCGGGACCAGCATCGAGCAGCTCGAGAGCGCGCATGCGGCCCGCCGACTCGCCGCGCGACATGATGTCCTCGAGGCGTTGCTGGTATGCGAGAGCGTGCCGGCTGAAAACCGAGGGAAAGTGCTCCTTCGACCTCACACGTCCAGGTGCTTCCACGACTGCTCTAACCATGCGGCGGCAGCGATGGTTCCGCTGTTGGTCCGCCCCACCACCTGGATGCCCACTGGCAGGCCGCGCACGGGCGCTGGGAGGGAGACGACGGGTTGGCCCGTAGCATTGAACGGACGCGTGTAGCGGCTGATCGGCTCGCGGACCTCGGTCCCGGCACTGATCGGCGGCGCAACGATCGCGCTGACCGGCAGGACCAGGGCATCGATGCCCTCCATCGCCGTCATCGCTCTCACGCGCAACTCGCGGATTGCTCCCAGCGCCGCTGCGTAGTCGACGGCCAGTATTTCCAGGCCGCGCCGGATGTGGCCGAGCACGTCTGCGCCGTACTTCTCTGGACTCTCGGCCGCCCACCGTCGGTGATAGGCGCTGGCCTCGACCTGGAGCACGGTCAGGCTATGCACGTACAGCGGCTCGCGCTCGATGAACTCCACCTCAGGCAGCCCCTCCGAAACGAGCCGCCAGGCACGGGCGGTGTCATCGTCGAGGTCGGAGACCCAGCCTGCGGGAATCGCCAGCGTCGGCTTACGCGCCGGCTCTTGAGGCATCTCCTCGCCGGACATGATCGTGTAGGCGCGCGCCGCGCCCATGACGTCGGAAGCGAGGGGGCCGAGCGTGTCGAGGGACGGGCTGAGGGGGATGACCCCGGTGGTGTCGATGCTGCCGAGGGCCGGCTTGAACCCGACAACTCCGCAGAACGAAGCCGGGATCCGGATCGAGCCGCCGGTGTCGCTACCGACCGCCCAGTCGCACATCCCCGCAGCCACGGCCACGGCCGACCCGCCCGAGGAGCCACCGGCCACGCGAGTGACGTCGTGCGGGTTGCGCACCGCGCCGTAGTGCGGGTTGACGCTGGTTATGCCGTAAGCGAACTCGTGGAGGTTGGTCTTGCCGACCATCACACAGCCTGCTTGACGCAGACGCCGAATCACCGGCGCATCTTCGACGGCGGGTTCGCGAGGGAGGATGATGCCGCCCGCAGTGGTGACCATTCCGGCGACGTCGACAAGGTCTTTGACGGCCACGACGGTGCCGCTGCCTTCCTCCGACGACACCGAGATGAAGGCGTTCAAGTCCGCGCGCTCGAGAATCCGCCGCCGCGCGGTTTCGAGTTTCACAGTGCCAATTCTGGCAGCCGGGGCGTTATCCTCCCCTCGCGATGCTTCCTACCGCAGGCATGATCAATCCAGCCATCGCGTGGAGCAAGGTGGAGGTGCTCACCGCGTACCAGCGCCTCACCGGCGAGATCCAGATGCGGGTGCGCCTGCGCGAGACGATCAACGACCCGGAACCATACTTCCATCTCAGGAATATCAGCGCCGAGCCCCTGCTTCCGGGCGCGGTGGCGCTCAACGGAGTGCCCGAGGGCCTGTTCAGCAAGGCGCTCGTGGGGGGCATCAGGACCATCGATCCTGAGCCGCCGCCACCCGACCAGATGGAGGTGACGCGCCGCTACGCGATGGTCCAGGCGGGGACCTTCATGGTGGCCGGGGCCGCGGAGTTTGCCAAAGCGATCGAACCCCGGATGTACTCCGAGGTGTTGCTGAAGAATCCGTTCTTCTCGCTGGTCGACGTGACCGTGACGATCATCGGGGTCGCAGGCAAGAGCTGGTCTCAACCCATCATGTGGATCAACCGGTCCCACATGCTGGC
>DATARC010000100.1:0-18905 GCA_036264335.1 Candidatus Dormiibacterota bacterium | reverse complement strand
TCGCCTCAGACGATCTCGACCTT
The DNA here is from genome assembly GCA_036264335.1 of Candidatus Dormiibacterota bacterium. Classification (GTDB taxonomy): domain Bacteria; phylum Chloroflexota; class Dormibacteria; order Dormibacterales; family Dormibacteraceae; genus Palsa-872. The sequence continues at coordinate 18,882 of DATARC010000100.1, read as the reverse complement.
GATCAGGTTGGTCTGGCCTGGACGCCCGACCGGGACGCCGGCGACCACCACCACCCGGTCCCCCTGCCGCACCAGCCCGCTGCGCACGGCGGCCTCGGTCGCGTTGGCGACCATCTGGTCGGTGTCCTTGCCAGGGCTCACCAGGAGGGGGATCACGCCCGAGTAGAGAGCCGTCTTGCGAAGCACGTCAGGATGAGGGCTCGCGGCGATCACGGGAACCCGGGGTCTGGCCTTGCTGCAGCGGCGCGCCGTGGTGCCGGACTCGGTGAATGCGATGATCACCCGGGCGCCAAGCTCGTCGGCGCTGGCGGCGGCCGCATGCGCGATGGCGCTGCCGATCTGTCCCGGCTCTCGCCAGATCTGGCGCTGGCGCTGAAACGCCGGATGCCGCTGGGCCGACAGGCAGATACGCGCCATCGCCCGGACCGCTTCGACTGGATGCGCCCCGACCGACGTCTCCTGCGACAGCATCACCGCGTCGGTCCCGTCCCAGATCGCATTGGCGACGTCGGACGCCTCCGCCCGGGTGGGGCGCGTCGAGGTGACCATCGATTCGAGCATCTCAGTGGCGGTGATGACCGGCACGCCGGCGCGGTTGGCCCTGTCGATCACCTCCTTTTGCACGGCCGGCAGCTCGCCCAGCTTCAGTTCCACTCCAAGGTCGCCGCGCGCCACCATCACCGCATCCGCGACCTCGAGGATCTTGTCGAGGTTGTGGATCGCCTCCAGCTTCTCGAGCTTCGCCACGACCTGCGCTTTGCAGCCGAGGCCCTCGAGATGCTGGCGGCACGCCAGGACGTCTTCGGGGTGCCGAACGAACGACAGCGCCACGTAGTCCACGCCCAGCTCGACCGCCAGCTTCAGGTCGTGCAGGTCCTTCTCAGTCAGGGCAGGCATCGGTATCGGCCGGCCCGGAACGCTCACTCCCTTGCGCTCGCCGAGCAGGCCGCCGCGCACCACCGAGCACTCTGCACGCCCGGCCGCGCGATCGCGAACGACCAGCTCGATCCGGCCGTCGTCCAGCAACACCCGGTCGCCCACCCGCAGGGCGTCGACCAGCTCGGGATGGCTGACTTCGATCTCGTTCTCGGCTTCGCGTTTAGTTCCAATCAGGAAGACGCGCCGCCCGCGAACCAGCCTTTGAAACGCTGTCTCCAGCGGCCCGGTCCTGATCTTCGGGCCCTGCAGGTCCCCCAGGAGAGCGACCTGACAATCAGCTTCCTCGGCGGCCGCGCGTACGTCGATCGCCGCCTGGCGGTGCGTCGCCTCGTCGCCGTGCGAGAAGTTCAGGCGCGCGACATCCATGCCCGCCTTCAGCAGGTTGCGCAGGACCACCGGCGACGCGCTCGACGGCCCGATCGTGCAAACGATTCGCGTGCGGCGAATCACCTTGAATATTTCTCCACGCGCCGGCCCATCTCCGCCTCGGCTTCTACCACCCTGCGCTCGAGCTCGCGGGCATCGATCACGGCGCCGCCCATGCCACGCACTAGGTCGCGCTGCGTGCGATCCGAGGTGGCTACGGTGATGACGTCGCCCGACTCCGAAGCGGCGTACGCGATGCGCTCGATCACGTGGTCGGCGGAATGGCCCTTGCGGGTAAACAGCACCTGTACGCCTTCGACCGTCTCCTCAGAGTTCATGCGCGCGGCGGAGTGGTGTGCGTCGAAAACGACTGTCACGTCGGCGCCTGTGACCATCCCGTAGACGCCCAAGCGCTCGACGAGCTTGTCACGCGCCGCCTTGAGCGAAACGTCGAGCAACCGCTTGAGCGGCGCCCACGCGTGGATCACGTTGTAGCCGTCGACGATGACGCGTTCCATCTATCTAAGGCGCGGCATCTGTTCTTGGCCGAGCACGATCAACCCGACATTGATGCCGAACGCGTCGGTGACCTGCCGCACGACATCGAAGAATGCCGTGGAGACCGAAGGAACAAACCACAGCACAACGAAGACGATGAAGATTGCCGACTGGCCAAACGTGTTCGCCAGGTCCTGCGCGGCGTAGGGAAGCCACGGTCGAATGATGCCGAAACCATCCAGCCCCGGGATTGGCAGCATGTTCAGCACGACCGCGAACGCCTCGATGAAGCCAAGGAAAGCGAGGGCCGCGAAGAAGCTCAGATGTGCGGCCATCCAGCCGAGGTGGCCGGGAATGAGAAATGGAATCGCGATGAGCAGGCCGCACAGCGCCGTGCCGGCAGGCCCGGCGAGCGACACTCCTGAATCCCAGACGCTGCTTCGAAGCGCAGTGCGGTTGATGTAAACGGCGGCGCCGGGGAGCGCGATGCCACCAAGAAGCAAGAAGGCGATCGGCATGATGACGCTCAGGAACAGGCTCGTGTACAGCAGCGGATTCAACGTCAGGTAGCCATGTCCGACGACGCTTCGATCGCCGCCGAGGTACGCGACCAGCGCATGGCCGAACTCGTGCACGCACACGGAGGTGATCCATCCGGCGGTGATGAAAACGACTGTCAAGATCGGGGCGGCGGCCGGCAGCACGTCGAAGAAGAGCAGGGCGCCGCTGCCCACCGTAAGGGCCAGCAACCCAAGGAACACCGGGCTGACCGTGACCACGCCCCGGAGCGGAGGCAGCGGCTTGCGGCGGAGGGCCGCATCAGGAGGCCGAGCCGAACGGGGGTCGCCCGCAAACGAAGGCTTCGCCGCCGTCTGGATGTGACGTCGTAGGTCATAAAGGGTGAGACCAGCCTTCTGGAGCACTGCTGATGTCACCGGCGTGTCGCTGTAGAGCATCGCGAGCAGAAGGTGAATCGAATCGACCTGGTAGTGGCCGAGAACCCCTGCCTCGCGGTTGGCGTTGACGAGCAGCTGGCGAATCGGGAGGCCGGCCGTCCCGTCGGGTGGCACGAGCTGCGCGCTGATGTTCGCCGGGTCGCCGACGAGCTCACGAATCGATTGCGCCGCCAGAGTCCCGCGACTGTCGAGGATCGCCTTGAGCACATCGACGGGATCGGTTTGAGTCGCGCCGCGCGCCGTGGCCGCTGCCGCCGCGCGATCGAGAACTTCGTGACCCGAATGCGTTAGCGATATGTCGGCGGTGGCTTTCGCCAGGTCTGTCGCAGCGTCAGCCATGCATAAAGTATGAGAGGGCGCCGGATGGCTCCCCCCGCTCGAGCGTGCGCGTCAGCCCTTACGGTGCCTCTGACGCATCACTTCGTAAAGGAGCGCCGCCGCTGCAGCCGACGCGTTGAGGCTCGCGATGTGACCGATAACCGGCAATCTGACACGCACATCGCAGCGCTCTTTGACCAGCCGATGAACGCCCTCGCCTTCGCTGCCCACGACAAGGCAGACCGGCTGGGTCATGTCGAACTCCCACGCCAGCGCCTCGCCCCGAGGGTCGAGGGCGACGCACCAGATGTTCGACCGCTTGACCTCGGCGATCGCGGACGGCATCCCTGAAACGTGCGCGATGCGCAGCAGCTCGGTCGCGCCGGAGCTGGCTTTCACCGCGGCCGGCGAAAGCGGCGCGCTGCGGTGCTCCGGAACGATCGCCCCATCCGCGCCGGCAACCTCGGCGCTTCGCAGGATGGCGCCGAGGTTTTGTGGGTCCATGATGGAATCGAGGGCGATCAGGAGGTTTGGACCTGTCGCCAGCAGCTCTTTCAAGGTCCACTCGCGCCGCGGTTTCAGCTCCGCCGCCACACCCTGGTGCACCCCTGGCGCGAGGACGTCCAGGCGCTCCGGCGCCACCACCTCGATGCTGGCGAGCTTGCCGAGCTCCTCGAGTCGAGGATCGTGCCCGAGACCCGATGCCTGGAGGACCTTCAGCACTCGGCCGGCACGCGCCGCCTCGAGCACTGCGTTGCGCCCGTAGATCAGCGGCGCCTTCGGCGCTTCCCGCTCCGCTGCCGGGGCTCGCCGGAAGCCACCGGGCTCAGGGCGCTTCGAGTCCCGCGCCGGCCCGCGATCGCGGCCAGCTCCGGGTGCGATGGGGCGCGCCTGCCGCTCCGGCTTCTGCCGGGGCCTTCTTACTCTGTCCCGACGCGGACCCGCTTCCAACGCACTCCCTCCTTTGAATCTTCCAGCGCGATGCCACGCTCGCGCAGCTCGTCGCGGAGCCGGTCGGCTCGCGCGAAGTCCCGCGCCGCGCGTGCCGCTTCGCGTTCTGCGATCAAACGCTCGACCTCCGCCGCAAGCCCCGGCTCGTCTGCGCCGATCACGTCGACATGCACATCGACCTCTTCCATAAGAGCGACCAGCGCGGTGCGGCCACGCGGACCGACCCGCTCTTCGTCCAGGGCGGCATTGGCTTCACGTATCAACTCGAACACGAGCCCGATGCCCTGGGGCAGGTTGAGGTCGTCGTCCAGGGCCTCTCTGTATCCGGCACTCACCGCAGCAATCCTTTCGACCAGGGTCGCATCGTCGGCCCCGGACGGACTGGAACGGCGCACGCGTTCAGCAAAGTCGCGCAGCCGGCGCACCTGCTCGGCCGCCGCGTGCAGCGCTTCGTTGCTCAACCGGATCCGCGCGCGATAGTGCGCGTTGGCGATCAGGAAGAAACGCACGGCCAGCGGATCGTGCCCGGCGGCGACCAGGTCGCGGAGCGTGGTGAAGGCTCCCGCGCTTTTTGACATCTTCTCCCCGCTCGCCTCAGCCAGGTGCTCGGAGTGCAGCCACACCCGCGCGAACGGCTTGTGGTTGGCGGCCTCGGATTGCGCGATCTCGTTCTCGTGGTGCGGGAACATCAGGTCGATGCCGCCGCAATGGATGTCGAACGTGTCGCCGAGGTAGCGCTTGCTCATGGCGGAGCACTCGATGTGCCAGCCCGGCCGCCCCTGCCCAAATGGCGCGTCCCACGCCGCGCCGAGCTGCTCGTCTCCTGGCTGCGCCTTCTTCCAGAGCGCGAAGTCGCTGACCGACTCCTTCTCATACTTGTCCTGTCGAATGCGGGGGGACATCTCCCCACTCGGGGGTCGGGCGGAGCCCTTCTGCCCGCGACCCCCCTTCGCAACCCTCGTGCTTGCCCGCAGCCCGGCGCGATCGAGCCGCGACAGCGCGCCGTAAGACGGGAAGCTGGCGATCCTGAAATACACGTCGCCGTCCGCGACGTACGCATGCTCGCCCTCAAGCAGGGCGCTGATCATTGCAACCATTTCTTGAATGTGCTCGGTGGCTCGCGGGTAGTGCTCGGCCGGCTCCGCGCGCAGCGCGGCCATGTCCTCGAAAAACGCCTCCACGTACGGCTTGACGTAGTCGCTTATCGTCGACCCGGCGTGCATCGCCTGGTCGAGGATCCTGTCGTCGATGTCAGTGACGTTCATCACGTGCGTCAGCCTGTAGCCCGCGGCCTGCAGCTGGCGTCGCAGCAGGTCGTAGAACAGAAACGCCCTCAGATTGCCGATGTGCGCAAAGTTCCACACGGTCGGGCCGCAGGTGTACATGCCGACGTGCCCGGCTTCAAGCGGCTCGAAAAGATCCTTCGTGCCGGTCAACGTGTTGTGAAGCTTGAGAGCCACCGAAGAAGGGTAGCTTTAGCCGGTTGCCTCGATGAGGGCGACGGCCTGGGCCGCGATTCCCTCCTCCCGTCCCAGCGCGCCAAGACCCTCAGGCGAGGTCGCCTTCACGCTGACCGCGCCATGATCTATGTGGAGGGTCTCTGCCAGCTGCTTGCGAATCGCATCGATATGCGGCTGAAGCCTGGGTGCCTCGGCGATCACTGTGCTGTCCACGTTGACCACGCGATAGCCCGCCTGCTTCACCGTTCGCACGACCAGAGCCAGCAGGTCCTGGCTCGACGCGCCCTCGTACCCTGGATCGCTCGCTGGGAAGTGCTGGCCGATGTCTCCAAGCGCCGCCGCCCCGAGCAGCGCATCGATGATCGCGTGGGTCAGGACGTCGGCGTCCGAGTGGCCGTCGAGTCCGAGCGGGTTGTCGATGTGGACGCCGCCGATGACCAGGTCGCGGCCCGGCCGCAGAGGATGAACGTCGTATCCGATGCCGACCCTCACGTGGTGGCGGCTTCGTGTTCTTTGATCAGCGCCTCGACGACCTCGAGATCTTCGGGCGTGGTCAGCTTGATGTTGGCAGTCTCGCCCTCGACCGCAGTGACCGCGTGGCCGGTGGCCGCCACCAGCTGAGCATCGTCGTCACCAACCAGTCCCGCGTCGGCCGCCTCGCGGTGCGCTCGCGCCAGCAGCTCGTACGTGAACGCCTGGGGGGTCTGGGCGAGCACGATGCGAGATCGGTCCAGGCTCTCGACCAGCCGGTTCCCCTCCACGCGCTTGACCGCATCGCGGGGGGCGATGGCCGGGAAAGCGGCGCCCGATTCCACGGCGGCCGCGAGGACGCGGCGCACCAGAGTCGCGGTTGCCAGCGGGCGGGCAGCGTCATGCACAAGGACGAAGTCGCACTCCCCAAGCGCCGCCAGGCCTGCCCGCACGGACTCCTGGCGGCTCTCGCCGCCGGCCTTGACAGTGACCGGCTTGCGGGGGTGAAGCGCGGCGACCTCTCGTTCGGCATTCTCGAGCCGGCTCGGCGGTCCGACGACGACGATCCGATCGATCTCGTCGAGGGCGAGAAACAGCTCGAGCACGCGCGCGAGCGTGGTCTTTCCATTCAGGCGGACCAGGGCCTTGCTGCCGCGACCGAGCCGTGTGCCAGATCCGGCCGCGGCGACGATCGCCCCGACTGAGATCCCTCTAGCCAACGTCCGCCTTCGGCCGTGGGTTGTTGCGGCGGCCGTCGATGCCGGCGGGTTCGGCAAAGATCATCCGGCCCGCCGACGTCTGGATCACTGACGTGACCACCGCCGTGATGGTCTGGTTGAGCAGGCGGCGGCCGTTCTGAATGACCACCATCGTGCCGTCGTCCAGGCTGCCCACGCCCTGCCCGGGCTCTTTGCCCTCGCGGGCTACCGTGACCACGATCTCCTCGCCAGGAATTGCCACCGGGCGCATCGCATGGGCCAGCTCGTTGAGATTCAGAACGGTGACGCCTTCCAGGCGCGCGATCCGGTTGAGGTTGAAGTCGTTGGTCATGATCCCCCAACCTTTTCGCTTCGCGGTGCGCACCAGGTGCGCGTCGATCTCGACGCTTGGGGTGACGTCATCGTCAACGACCTCGAGCGGTATCGACGAATCCTTCTGCATCTCAGTCAGCACCTCCAGCCCGCGGCGCCCGCGGCGCCTTCGCGTGGCATCGGCTGAGTCGGCGACCTGCTGCAACTCGCGCAGGACCGAGCTCAGGATGATCAACGGCATGTCCACGAAACCCGTTTTTGCGATGTCCAGAATCCGGCCGTCGATGATCACGGAGGTGTCGAGCAGAACTCCGATCAAGCGATGTGTCTTGTGCTCGTTGGCACCGCCGCCGAAGAACAGCGCCGCAAGCTCTGAACGTCGCGTGAGCCCGACTGAAGCACCCTGGGCGGCCAGCAGCAGCGCCAGGATGGCGGAGACCAACACGCCGTTGGGCAGATCCCGGACGAAGACGCCGATCAGGGATGCGATCACGAGTCCGACCACCACTCCGAGCAGCCCGCTCAACAGGTCGGGCAGCGGCGTGCTGGTGAGGCGGAAGTTGAACGTGCGCCAGCCGCCAAGCACGTATGGCGTGCCGAGGTACGCAAAGATCAGGCCTTCCAGCGTGGTCAGGCCGATGATCACGTAGCCGGGATACGAGTGCGGCCCACCACGCACGAGGAAATACCCGAGCAAAAAGCCGCCGATCATGCCGAGCGCCGCCCCTAGCCACCGGGCCAGCTTCTCTGAACGCTTCACGAGGAACCTCCTAGGAGACCGAGATACCGGCCCCCTCGATGAATCTGCCGGACGGAATGGGTGGAAAAAATGCGGCGGCTTTGGCTTCCGCCAAGGTCCGAACCTCGATCACCTCGAGGCCGGACGGCCGGACGGCTTTGACGCCGACCGGAATTAAGGCGCGCGTGAACCCATGCCTCGCCGCCTCAGACAGGCGGCGCTCCAGCTGGCCGACGCGACGCACCTCTCCTGCCAATCCCAGCTCGCCGATCACAACCAGGCCGTCCGGCAGGGGCCTGTTGAGGTCGTTGCTGATGATTGACAGGGCGAGACCGAGATCGGCGGCAGGCTCGGTGATGCGCATGCCGCCGGCGACGTTGACGAAGACATCCGAAGCTCCGAGCTTGATGCCCACTCGCTTCTCGATGACTGCGATGAGCATGTGCAGGCGGTTGATGTCGACGCCGTTGGCGATGCGGCGAACTATCGCCTGCTCGGTTTTTGAGTTGACCAGGCTCTGGATCTCGATGAGCAACGGCCGCGTGCCCTCGAGCGCTACCACGATGGCCGATCCCGGCGACGCCGTCGTGGCCTGGCTGAGGAGGGCGGTCGAGGGGTCGGGGACCTCCTCCAGGCCTGCCTCACCCATGGCGAACACGCCGATCTCCTCGGCTGAGCCGAAGCGGTTCTTCATGGCTCGGAGCACTCGCAGCTCCTGCCGCCGATCGCCCTCCAGGTAAAGCACGGTGTCAACGATATGCTCAAGGACCCGCGGCCCGGCAATCGCCCCCTCCTTGGTAACGTGGCCGACGAGGAAGATCGGGACCCCAACTTCCTTGGCCAGGCGCATCAGCCGGGCCGCCGACTCTCGCACCTGGGTGACGCTGCCGGCGCTGCCCTCGAAGCCGGCATCGGTGACGGTCTGGATCGAATCGACGATTGCCAGCTGCGGCTGCGCCGCGCGGATTGCCTCGCATATGGCGTCGAGGTCGTTCTCCGCAAACAGGAGGATTCCACCTTCCATGGCGCCCAGGCGGTGCGCTCGCATCCGGATCTGCTGGGGCGATTCCTCGCCGGACGCGTAAAGGACCTGGCCGCCGCGCGCCGCCACCTGCTGAGCGGCGTGCATCAGGAGGGTCGACTTGCCGACCCCGGGCTCGCCCCCGACCAGCACCAGGCTGCCGGGGACAATGCCGCCACCCAGCACTCGGTTGAGCTCCCCCCAGGCCAGCGTCAGCCGCGGGGCGGCTTCGGTCGCCAGCTCGGTCAGCGGCACCGGCCTGGCGCCGGTCGAGATGGACGACTGTCGGGACCGGCTGCCCGCGGCCTTGCGGACCTGAAACTCCTGGAGCGTGTTCCATGCCTGGCAGTGGGGGCACTGTCCCGCCCAGCGGGGCGACTCGCCTCCGCACTCGGTGCAGACAAATGTGATCGTGGGCTTCGCCATCGCCCGACCATCATCCGGTTTTTGAGACCTGGGCCGTAGCCTTTTAACAGGCTCGTTCGTTTATTCAACGAGAGGAAATGCCGGAGTGCCTCCCGGCTCCTTGACACGTAAGGCGCCGCCCTGACTACCCCCGGGGCGGCGTCAATTTCCGGCCCTCAGGCCGGAATTGCCTTATCGTCGGGCGCCGTGGCCATCTCGATCGAGCGCATTCGTGAAGCAGCCGAGGTCATCGACCCCGCCTTCAAGGACACGCCCCAGTTCGTCGCCGAGTCCCTGAGCGAACGGCTCGGCGTCACCGTGGTCCTGAAGGTCGAGTGCGTCAACCCCATCCGTTCCTTCAAGGGCCGCGGGACCGACTACCTCCTGCACCGAATCGGCAACCAGCCCAAGGGCTTCGTCTGCGCGTCGGCGGGCAACTTCGGCCAGGGCATGGCCTACGCGGCGCGCAAGCGCGGCCAGCACCTGACCGTCTTTGCGGCGGTGACCGCCAACCCCTTCAAGGTCAGCCGCATGCGTTCCCTGGGCGCCGAGGTGGTGCTGGCCGGCGCCGACTTCGACGCCGCCAAAGCGGCCGCCAAGCAGCACGCGAACGAAAGCGGCGCCCTCTACGTGGAGGACGGCCTGCTGCCCGAGATCGCCGAGGGAGCGGGCACCATCGCGCTTGAGCTCGGACACCTGGACGAAATGCCAGACGCGATCTTCGTGCCGCTCGGCAACGGTTCCCTGATCAATGGGATCGGCAGCTGGCTGAAACATGAGTCGCCTGCAACTCGAGTCATCGGCGTGTGCGCCGAGGAGGCGCCTTCGATGGAGCTGTCGTGGCTGGCTGGCAAGCCGGTCAGCACCGATTCCGCGACCACGATGGCGGACGGAATCGCCGTGCGGGTTCCGATCCCCGAAGCCCTCGTCGCCATGCGCGCCACCACCGACGAGGTGATGCTGGTCGCCGAGGAGGAGATTCTCGACGCCGTGAAGGTGCTGTTCCGTGAGACCGGCCTCGTGGTTGAGCCAGCGGGCGCCGCCGGTCTCGCTGCGATCACCAGGCGGCATAAGGAGCTCGAAGGACAGCGCGTGGCGACGCCCCTGTGCGGTGGCAACATGACCGAGGACCAGGTTCGCCGCTGGCTCCTGTAACTGCGCCTCAGACACTTACTCGCTGGCGAGACTGGCGAGGTGATCGAGTGTCGCGAGCGGTCCCTGCCGGCTGAAGACCTCGGGCGCGGCCGAGCGCAAGCTGCTCTCGACGGTCGCGGCCAGCTGAACTCGCAGCTCCAGGGTCAGCTGCGGGCGGCGCCGCGCGTAAGCCGTGATGAATCGGCGAAACTCGGGATCCAGGCGGCGTAGCGTCAGCTCGGCTGCGGTGGCGGGGGCGTATGGGGTCGCCGGAAAGCTCACGCGAGCGCCCGGCAGCGGCGGCGGCGGTGGCGGGGGCGGCGGGTCCTGGATGACGGCGCCGGGAGGACCGTTGGGCGGAGGTGGCAATCCAGGGGCCAGCCCCGGGCGCCGACCTCCTGCGAGCTCCCAGATCCGAACGTTGTCCGAATCCTTGACCACCAGCGTGCCGGCGGCAAGGTCGCCGAGGCGCTTGCCTCGACCGTTGGCAAACAGGGCGATCATCCCGACGCCATAGCCATACGGAAGGAAGTCGACGATCCTGACTATGTTCCGGATCCCAGCCTGCATGAAGGTCAGCGGCTCGCCACGGTCGCCCACCGCTCGAAGCCGGAATGCCTTCTTGCCGAGGGTCTGCCCCGACCACAGCGCCTCGCTCACCCAGAAGTAGCCGAAGACGTTGACGAAGCTGAGCACGATGATCAGCAGCCACAGCACTGTTGCGGAGCTGGTACCGGCACCCGCCGCGATGGCAAAGAACACAACCGCGACCTCGATCACCGCGACGATCAGAAGGTCGAGGATCTGAGCGATCGCTCGTGTGCCCAGGCCTGCGATCTGAAAACCGAATGAGACGCGCTCGGGCGTGGCGACAATCAGCTCGCTGTCGGAGAGCGGGCGGCCCATGTCAGGTATTTTGCTTGCGGTGCGCTCTGAAGAGTTCGTCGCGCTGCGCCGCGAGGACTGGAACCGGCTGGAAGACCTGCTGTCCCGAGCCGGAGGCGGCCGTCTGAATGCGCTGGCCCCGGCTCAGGTCTTGACGCTGGCATCGCTTTACAGACGCGCCACGGCCGACCTCGCCCGCGCCCAGCGAGACTGGCCAGGCGAGCCGGTCCACGGCTATCTCAACGGCCTCGTGGGCCGCGGGCATGGAGTCGTTTACAGGCGCGGCGGCCGGGTGTGGAAACGGATCCGCGACTTTTACGCTGTCGTGCTTCCGCGCACCTACCGGGAAGCGTGGCCTTACCTGGTGGCTTCCGCAGCCCTTCTCTTCGTGCCCGCCATCGTCAGCTTCTTCGTCGTCCTCGCCAACCCCGATTCAGCCGGTGCCGTCGGCGCCTCCCCCGACCTAATCGATCAGGTGAAGCATCACCAGCTGTGGACCGACATACCGCCACCAGTTCGCGCGATCGCCGGCGGCGCGATCATGGCCAACAACATCATCGTCGTGATGCTGGCCTTTGGCGCTGGCGTGGCCTTCGGGCTGCCCGTGATCTACGTCCTCATAACCAATGGCATCAGCATTGGCGGGCTGTTCGGGCTCACCGCGGCGTACGGGCTGGCCGGCGGCCTTTTCGAGTTCGTCGTCGCGCATGGAGTCCTCGAGCTGTCGGTGATCGTCGCCGAGGGCGCGGCCGGTCTGATGATGGGCTGGGCCTTGCTGTCCCCAGGCAATCGACGGCGCGTCGACGCGCTGGTCGATGCGGCGCGGCGCGCGTTCATCCTGCTCATCGGGCTCGCCCCGCTGCTCGTGGTCGCCGGCACGATCGAAGGAAACATCTCGCCATCCGATGCCCCACTCGCGGCAAAGCTCACCATCGGGCTCGCAACGGGGTTGCTTTACTACTCCTATCTGCTGCTCGTCGGCCGGCGGCGGAACCTTACAGAAGCGCCCGTTCCTTGAGCTCGAGGTAGCGTTCGACCAACGCCGGGCTGAGGCTGCCGGCCACGACGTCAAGCCCGAGCACCCCACCTCGCCTCAACAGCTCGAAGCTCTCGCGGCGGCTGGCGACGAATTCCTCAGCCGCAGCCCACTCGTATGCGCGCGACGATGAGGTCACCGGTTCATCGCGGGCGCTGAGGACCGCGGGATCGGACATCGCCACGACCAGAACCAGGTGGCGGGCGGACAGTCGCAGGCAATGGGCGACAAGCTCCTTCGAAGCCTCCGGGTCCTGCACGTCGGTCAACACGACCACCATCGATCGGCGACCCAGCCGCGAGGCGAGATGGGTGAAGGCATGGCCGAAATCGGGCTCCACGTACTCGGACTTGATCGCGTACAGGGCCTCGGTGAGACGCCTGATCTGCGAGCTGCCGCGTTCAGGCTTGATGAAACCGGTGACGCGATCGTCGAACGTCATCAAACCGACGCGGTCGCCATACGCATGCGCCACCCACGCGAGCATCAGCGCCGCGTTGACTGCGTGGTCGAGCTTGTCGAGCTCACCGGCCGGCGCAGTCATCAGGCGGCCGCAGTCCAGAGCGATCATCACCTGCTGGCCTCGCTCCGCCTCGACCTCCACCACCACGGGCCGGTCACGCCGCGCCGTCGCCGTCCAGCTCACGCGACGCACATCGTCGCCGCGCACATAGTCGCGGAGGCCGGCGAACGCCGTCGACGCACCCGGCGGCCGTGCTCGGCGGAGGCCCGCCATGGCGCGCAGGCCGCGGCGCAGTGTCAGCTGCACCCGTTTGATCGCCACCACGTTCGGAAAGACCGCGACCTCGTCGGGCCGCGCGAGTCGAACCTGGCGGCGCCACCAACCGTCGTCTCTTGAGACCTGCAGGTCGATTGGTCCAAATGAGAAAGCGCCGCGTCGCGGCGACGAGGTGAGATAGCTGACGGAGAGTCGGCCCCGCTCGTCGAACCGACCTGCGAGCTCGCGCGGATGTGGCTTGAGCTCGGCCGGCGCGTGGTCCGCGACCCGCGCACTGAGACCGGCAGCGGCCGGATTCTCAACCACCACCGTCACCTCTTCGAGCTCGCCCAGCGAGAATGGCTCCGGCACCTGGCGCCGCACCCGATAGCCCGACCGGCCAGGCAGAAGCGCCACATCGCGCGCGAGGACGAGCACCAGTCCGACGTGGTAAGCGACGGCGACCACGCCGATCACGGGCGACACGGTGGACAGCACGATCAGCGCGGCCCCGATCGCGATCGCCCAGAGCAGGCGCGGTTGGGGCGCCAGGCCGCGTATCACGATGACATCAGCGCTATCCAGCGCACTAGCGCGGCGGTACGACCCTGGCCGCGACCGCCTCGAGGACGCTGTCCGGCGTCTGCCCGCCAACCTCCGCTTCGGGCCGGAGGATGAGCCGGTGACGAAATGTGGGGGCAAGCAGCGCCTTGACGTGATCGGGCGTCACGAACTCGGATCCATCGAATGCTGCCAGCGCCCGCGACGCCAGCATGAGCAGAACCTCCGCGCGAGTGCTCGCCCCAAGTGCGATCTCCGGCGCAGTTCGAGTCGCTGATGCAAGGTCCACGACGTACTTGCGGATCTTTTCGTCGATCACGACCTTTGCCACCTGCTCGCGGCACGCGTCGATGTCGGCGCCACTGAGCACCGGCTCGACGCCAGCCTTCGATGGATCGCGCAGCTCGATCCCCGACTCCCACCGGCGCAGGACCTCCATCTCGTCAGCCGAGGTTGGATAGTCGAGGCGGATCTTGAAGAGGAATCGGTCCTGTTGCGCTTCCGGCAGCGGGTAGGTGCCTTCGTACTCGACGGGGTTCTGCGTGGCCAGGACAAGAAATGGAGCCGGCAACGCGAGCTGCTCGCCTTCTAGAGTGACTCCCCTCTCCTCCATCGCTTCGAGGAGCGCTGATTGCACTTTGGCTGGAGCGCGGTTGATCTCGTCCGCCAGCAAGACGTTCGTGAAGATGGGGCCGCGTCGCAAAGCGAAAGTGCGGTTCGCGAGGTCGTAAACCGAGGTGCCGACGATGTCGGCCGGCATGAGGTCAGGCGTGAACTGCACGCGGCTGTACTGAAGTGACAGCGCGCGAGCCATCGACTTCGCGAGGAGGGTCTTGCCGGTACCGGGAACGCCCTCGAGCAGAACGTGGCCTTCGGCGACGAGCGCGATTGCACAGAGACGAATCGCATCTTCCTGGCCGACGACGGCCTTCATGAGCTGATCGCGAAGGCGCGCATAGAAGTCGGGAGCGCTGGCGGCGCCGGAAGCTTGGGTCATTTGACCTCCTTGGACGCGGTGGAACGGAGCCTGTTGCCCTCCGGCGAAATCGGATAGGCGATGTCGTGCAGCCGCCGGGCTGACTTCAGCAGGTCGGAATCGCTATTCGACGAGTTGTGCAGCGCTCCTTCGGCCTCGGCCAGGTCGGCCGCCAGCTCCGGGCCACGAACCCATAGGGCATTCCAGAAGCGCTCACGTGGCTTCAACGGTATCCCGGTGCGCGCGGCCACCGCTCGCTCGCTTGCCGTCGCAAGCACCCCGAGCGTGACGGCGCGAGCTCCGGACCTGCGCAGCAGCTCCCCGACCGCCTCGGCCCACTCGGCGTCAGCCCTATCGACTCCGGCAGCCCTTGGCATCAGCGGTCCGAAGCCTCGGCCCCTGAGGAGCAGACCCAGGAACACTGCGACAACCAGCCACGTCAGCCCGGCTCCCCAGGGCGTGAGCAACCATGCCTGCGGCGAGAGGTCGCTGAAAGTGAGCCCGTGGTGATACTCGTCGAACGCCACGGTGCCGCGGTCTGTGCCTATCAGATCGGCGAGGAGGCGGCCGTTGTCCTTCTTCTCCAGGTAACCGTTGCACAGCATCAAGGGGTCGGCGAGCACGAACACGCGGCCGCTCCCGAGGTAGCTCACGTAACCGAGCACGAAGCCCCCCGTGGAGCGCAGGATCGGCACCTGGTTGCCGGCAGGGTCGAGGGGCATCGTGAGACCGCTGCCGGCCACCTGGTTCACGCCGGCCAGAACTGGGTCTGCCGTCGCGGTGGCGCTGTCGACCACTGCGTTGAGGCCATTGACGTTCAGAGCCCGATCGAGCTCTGGATCGCCTTGCCCTGTCGCGTAGACGAGGACCCCGCCCGAGCGCACCCAGGCCGCGGTCCGATCGGCCTCGTCAGAGGTGAACGGGCTCGTAGGCGTGAATACGAACATGAGGCTGGTCGGCGATGGCAGCGTGTAGGAGCCCGCCACCTCGAGGGTCGGGTGCCCCATTGCCTGCGCAAACAGCACTGCAGCCGAGGCGCCGTCAGCGGCATCGCTCGTCGAGCTGTGCTCGGGCGAACCCTGGGGCGGCTGCGCCAGGTAGGCGAGCCCGGCTATCGCCAGGGACAGAACCACCGCTATCGCCCACCCGCGCGCCCCCCTCAAGCGGCGAGCTCTCTGGGCTGCCGGAACCCGGCCGCCACCTCGACCGCTCGCGCGTAAGCCGCCACGTCGACGTCGCGGCCGCCATACACCGCGGCTTCGAATGGCGCCAGCAGCGGGCGAAGGCCGGCCGGATCCGGGGCGTGCTGAAAGATTTCGCGGACCGTGAGGGGACTCCCCTCCCAGGTTCGCTCGCCGGCCAGCGTCGCGGCCACGCCCGCGCAAAGTGCGCGAATGGCTCCGACCCGATCGCCGGCGGCGGCCAGCCGGTCAGCCTCCGCGAAGTAGTCGGCCGGGGCCCGAGGTCCGATCGGGCTCATCGCGGCCGAACCCTCACGCAGACGGCCGCGCGCCGAGCTGAAGATCACCGCGGCGACTATCGCCACGACGAGGCCGCCGAACGCGTAGTACACCCAGGCCGGAAGCGGCAACGAGCTGGATTCGCGCGCAAAGATGTTCAGCAGGTCCCTGATCCTGTCGCTGAACCACTGGCGCAGGCGGTCCAGCCACGTCTGCGGCTGGTGCAGCGCGTCGTATCTGTGCATGGCCATGACGTCGCGCAGGCGTTGCTGCGCTTGCGCTGGATCCGTCGTGTCGGCAGGATGGTTCAGGGCGCTGAGCAGCGCCTGCAGCCGATCGGTCGCGTCGGCGTAGTTCGGCGGGCTGTTCTCCAGGTCCGCGATGACCTCGCGCTGTGTGTGCCCGGTGCCTGCCTCGAGCACGGTCAGCGCGCGTTGGGCGGCAGCCGTGTCGCCGGGCAGAACGCCGGCGATCAGCGTCAGCGTGTCCTGTATTGCCTGTTTGAAGGCGGCCGGGTCCGTGGTGTCGGCTCGAGCGATCGCCGGCGACACCAAGGACAGCGTCACCGCCAGCGATCCGATCGCGAGGCACTGGGCCACTCGCCGCGCGATGAGGGTCCTCACGTCGCCGGGGTAGGACTGCCAAGGCGCTGCGCCAGCTGAAACAAGTCGAGGCCTTCTCGCCGCACACGCAAATCGAAGTAGATGAGCACTGTCGCGATCTGGAGGATAGGGGCAACAAAGGCGCTGACGAGAATGCCTGTCGCTTCCGATATCGCGAAGCTCAGATAGGTCGACACGAATGCTTGCAGGAGAAG
The DNA here is from genome assembly GCA_036264335.1 of Candidatus Dormiibacterota bacterium. Lineage (GTDB taxonomy): Bacteria > Chloroflexota > Dormibacteria > Dormibacterales > Dormibacteraceae > Palsa-872. The sequence goes on along the minus strand of DATARC010000100.1, from coordinate 2,140 downwards.
CTGCCCGAGGGTCAGAAACGCTTGCAGTGCACCGGTGACGACGTAGACGAGGATGTACATCAAGAAAAGGATCAGGAACGTACGCCACCAGCGTCCCTCAACCAGCCGCCAGCTCCGACCCAACGCAGCGCCGAGACCGATGTTCTCGATGAACATCGCGGGCATCCATGCGATCCACCTGACTCCGATCCAGATCCAGAGCGGGAACAAGCAGAACAAAATCCCCATCCCGATGAGCAGCGCGAAGTACCCGGCGATGTGTAGGTAGCGGCGGAAGGCGGCTCGCATTGCGCCCCAAAAGGTGACGGGGCGACCCAGCGCCGATTCGCACGCCGCGTATGTGATTGAGCCGTAGAGCAACGGATAAAGCGCGATCGCCAGCACGACGATGATCGCCAGCGAAGCGAGCGTCGGACCGAGATCGGGGGGCTGACTCGACGTGGTTTGCAGCGTCAGGTTGTCGAACAGGTTGAAGAAGCTGAAACCGGCGCCCACCGCGAGCGGGATCGACAGGATGATCGAGATGCCGGCGAACAAGAAGAAGTGGCGCCTGTACATCCGGAACGTCTCGTCCAGGAGGTCGCCGATCTCGAGGGGCCGCAGTCTTAGCGGTGCAGGAGCGCTCAATGTTCGAGACATTGTCGCGCTGCCACATGAGTTTCGTCGCCCACCTGCGCGTTACCTAATAGGGTGGCGCCGTAATAAAACGCGGCTGCGAGCCTGGACCAAGGGAATGAATGTGGCCAAGAGCCTGCCGCTGAAGGAAGTGCGCGTGCGCATTTTGCTTGTCGAGGACGATAGGTCCGTTGCGCAGATGTACCGGCTGAAGCTCGAGCTCGACGGCTACGACGTCGACCTTGCCACAGACGGAGAGATGGCGGTCGAGATGGCGACCGAGAGCCCGCCGGACCTCATTTTTCTGGACATCCGCCTCCCCAAGCTCGATGGATTCGGCGTGCTCCAGGCGCTGCGCAGCAATGCGAGGACCAAGGACACCCGCGTCGTGATCCTTTCCAACTACAACGATCGAGACATGCGGGACCGAATCGCAAAGCTCGGAGTCCTGGAACACCTCGTCAAGTCGGACACGACCCCGGCCAAGCTGGCAGCCGGCCTCGGCCGGTGGCTGAGGTCTAAGGCGACGGCTCCGGGCTAGGGCTTCGCGGCGGCCGCGGCGGGCTCCTTGTGCTTGTGCTTCACGGGCGTGAACTTCAGCGCGTCCTCGCCCTCCACGTCGATCTGCACCGTGTCGCCGCGCGCGATCTTGCCACGGAGCAGGTGCTCGGACAGCTGGTCCTCGATCCGGCTCGTGATCACGCGCCGCAGCGGACGCGCACCATACACCCGGTCGTAGCCCTCTTTCGCAAGCAGGTCCTTGGCCGCGTCAGTCACCTCGATGATGATCTGCTGCTCCACCAGGTGCTTGCTCAGCTTGTTCAGCTGGAGGTCCACGATCTCCCGGATCTGCGCGGTGGTCAGGCTCTTGAACACGACCACGGCATCCACGCGGTTCAAGAACTCTGGGCGGAACATCCGCTTCAGCTCTTCGTCGATCTTCTCTTTCGTGTTCTTGTGGCGCCTCTCCACCTCGCCGGCCTCGTCGACCACCGCAGGCTGGAATCCAAGTGATGTGCCCGCCTGGTTCACGTCGCGAATCCCCAGGTTGGAGGTCATGATGATCACGGTGTTCGCGAAGTTCACCACCTTGCCCTTGGCGTCGCTGAGCCGGCCGTCCTCGAGGATCTGCAGCAGCATGTTGAACACCTCGGGGTGCGCCTTCTCGATCTCATCGAACAGGATCACCGAGTAAGGCCTGCGCCGCACCGCCTCCGTGAGCTGCCCGCCCTCGTCATAGCCGACGTAGCCGGGAGGCGAGCCCACCAATCGGGCGGTCGTGTGCCGCTCCATGAACTCCGACATGTCGAGCTTGATCAGCGAGTCCTCGGAGTCGAACAGGTACTCGGCCAGCGCACGCGCCAGCTCCGTCTTTCCGATACCTGTCGGCCCCAGGAAGATGAACGAGCCGATCGGGCGTCGCGGGTCTTTCAGGCCGGCGCGAGCTCGCCTCACCGCTTGCGAGACGGTGACGATCGCCTCGTCCTGACCGACCATCCGCTTGTGAATCTCTTCTTCCATGCGC
>DATARC010000018.1:0-3696 GCA_036264335.1 Candidatus Dormiibacterota bacterium | reverse complement strand
CCCGTTCTCGGTGCAAACCGTAAATGTCCTCGGCGCGTTCATCAGCTACCAGGACCTCGGCGTGATCGGGGTCTCGGCTATCGTCCTCCTGCTCGTCTACCTCCTTCTCCAGCGCACGACGCTTGGTCTGTCGATGCGCGCGGCCGCGCACAACCCGGACGCCAGCCGGCTCCTGGGCGTGCGTGTCAGCTGGATGCTGGCACTCGGTTGGGGTCTCGCTTCGCTGGCCGGCGCACTGTCCGGGATCATGGTCGCTCCGGTCCTGCTCCTCGAGCCGAACATGATGCAAACGATCATCATCTACGCCTTCGCCGCCGCAGTTCTCGGCGGCATCGAGAGTCCGCTCGGCGCGGTCGTGGGCGGCCTGATCGTCGGCGTGACCGTGAACCTGGCGGGTGCGTACCTGGTCGGCGGTGACCTCCAGCTGGCCCTCGCGTTCCTGATCATCGTGATCGTGCTCATCGTCAAGCCAAACGGTCTCTTCGGACGTCCTTCGGTCCGGAGGGTCTGAAAGTGCTCGCCCGCGTGCGGCGCGCTCCTCCGCGGTACTGGCTCGTGGCCGTGGTCGCTCTCTTGCTGATCGGGCTGCCGTCGGCGATCACGAGCTTCGAGAGCAGCGAGTGGACTCTCGTGCTGATCTTCACGATCGCGATCATGGGCCTGAACATCCTTGTCGGCTTCAGCGGCCAGATCTCCCTCGGCCATGGGGCCTTCATGGCCCTTGGGGCGTACACGACGGCAATTCTCGTCAGCCGTTATCACACGAACTACCTGTTGACGATCCCGATCGCGGGTGTGGTCGGCGGAGCCGTGGGCTTCGTCCTTGGCATACCCGCGCTGCGGCTGTCAGCTCTTTACCTTGCCCTCGCCACCTTCGCGCTGGCAGTCGTGACGCCAAGCCTCATCAAACGGCCGGACAAGATCACGGGCGGCGTTCAAGGCATCCTGATGGCCCCACCCGATCCGCCCCAGTTCGCCAAGGACGGCTTTGCGACGCTGACCAACGGGCCTCAGATGTCAAGCGAGCAGTGGCTCTATTACGTGAGCCTCGTGACGGGAGCAGTGCTGTTCTGGGTGGCCTGGAACATGCTCCGCCACCGGCCCGGGCGGGCGATGCGCGCAATTCGCGACGGCGAGGTTGCCGCCGCCGCGTCGGGCATCAACGTCGCGGGCTACAAGACCCTCGCGTTCGGGATGTCGGCGTTCTATGCCGGGGTCGCGGGGTCGTTGTATGGGCTCGCGACGGGTTACGTCAGCCCGGACACGTTCCCGGTCGCGCTGTCCTTTCAGCTCCTGGTCGGAGCCGTGGTCGGCGGCCTGGCCTCGATCGTCGGCCCGCTGCTGGGCGGGACCTTCGTCTACTGGCTCCCAATCGTTTCCAGCCAGACCATCTCGGCGCAGGACTGGATACCGTCACAGATCTCTTCGGTCTTCGTGAAGGCCGGCCCGGCGGTGACGTATGGCGCGCTGCTGATCCTGATCATGATCTTCGCGCCGAACGGCATCGTCGGCCTGTTGACCGCCGGCTACACAGCGCTGCGCAGCCGCTTGAGGGGGACCGGCGAAATAGGTAGTGGACAGGCGCCGCCGGACCCTCAAACTAGTTGAGCATCTCGTTACGAAACAGGAGGGCTTCAATGAGACGAAGGGGACCTGTACCGGCGGCTTTGGTCGCGTGCCTTCTGGCACTCGCAGCCTGCGGAGGCTCGGGTGAAGGTACTGCGTCTGAGGCCGGCATCACCAGCAGCTCAATCCTTCTCGGAGTCACGATCGCGCAATCCGGTCCTGCCGCCGCCTACGGCACCATCGCCAACGCAGCCAACGCCTACTTCACGTACATCAACGGCCAGGGCGGCGTCAACGGCCGCAAGATCACCTACAAGATCCTCGACGACGGCTACAACCCGGCGCAGACCGTACCGCTCACCCACCAACTGGTCGAGCAGGACAAGGTCTTCGCCATGTTCGGCGGCCTGGGCACCCAGCCGCAGACCTCAGTGCGGGACTACCTCAACACCAACAAGGTGCCGCAGCTGTTCGTCGCCACCGGGGCGACGACCTTCATGCAGGACTTCAGCCAGCACCCCTACACGATCGGCTGGCAGCCCCCTTACCAGGGCGAAGCGCGTATCTACGCCAAGGATGTGCTTGCGAACCACCCCAGCGCCAAGATCGGCGTGCTCTACCAGAATGACGACTACGGGCTCGACTACCTGAAGGGCCTGACCGACGGGCTGGGCTCCAGCGCGTCGATGATCGTCGACAAGGAGAGCTACGACGTCACTGCCGCGGTGCCCACCCTGGCCACCCAGCTCACCAAGCTGAAGGCCAAGGGCGCCGACACTCTCTTCATCTTTGCCACCCCCGCCTTCACGATTGGAGCGCTCGCGATCGTCACCGCCATCGGCTGGTCTCCCCTGGAGTACGTGAACTCCGTCTCCGACCCGGCCGCCTACATGCAGATCGCGGCCAGCAAGGGCGCGAAGATCGACGGCGCCATCAGCGTCGGCTACATCAAGGACCCCACGGACCCGCAGTGGGCGAACGACGCCGGGATGCAGCTGTACAAGACGGTCATCGCCAACTGCTCGACGTGCAAGCCCAATGACGGGTTCAACATCTACGGCGTCGCTGTCGCGTACACGATGGTGGACGTTCTCAGGCAGGCGGGCTCGAACCTCACACGCGCCAACGTGATGAGCATCGCCGGCAGCAACTTGAATGAGACCAACCCGTTCCTGCTGCCCGGAGTCACCGTGACAACGACCTCAACCGACCACTACCCGATCACCCAGGAAGAGGTGATCAAGTGGTCCGCCAACGCGTGGCACCTGCAACCGCCGCTCATCGACGAGCCGATTTCCTAACGGTCTCCCGGGGGCGGCACCGCGCTGCCCCCGGCTACCATTCGACGCAGTGGTTGCCCGGCTCAAGCCTTACTGGCTTCACGTCTACCTGCTGATTTACACGCCGACCCTTCTGCTCGCGGACAGCCAGACCACGGCCCTGTGGCAGCAGTGGATCCTTGGGCTGCTCACATTCGCGGCCCTCTACCTCGCCGCGCTGAAGGCGCCGCGGGAGCAAAGGCTGCAAGTTTGGATCTGCGTCGTGGTCGCCACGTGCTTCGAGATCTTCGGATCTCTCATATGGGGTCTCTATCAGTACCGCTTTCACAACGTCCCGCTGTATGTGCCGCCGGGCCACGGGGCCGTCTACCTGTTTGGGCTGCTGGCCATGCGTACGCCAGTCGTCCTCAAGTACGGGAAGCGGGTCGCGCATGTGATCCTTGCCGGCGCTTCCACCTGGGCGCTGCTGGGACTGACGGTCCTCCCGCTGGTCACCGGGCGCTTCGACCTGCAGGGGGCGATGTGCCTTCCGATCTTCGCGTGGTTTGTGCTCCGCTCGCCTCGCTGGCCTTTGTTCGCGGCCATCTTCATCGCCACCGGCGAGCTGGAGATCTTCGGCACGTTCTTCCGCAACTGGTACTGGATGCCAATCGCGCCGTGGACGCACATCCCGTCGGGCAACCCGCCATCGGTGATCGCGGGCGGCTACTGCGTGATCGACGCCTCGGTGCTGCTGGTGCTGCGAGGCATCACGGGCATTCGCACCCAACTACAAAACCTGCGCCCAGCCCCAGTCGGCGCGGAGGGCTAAAGAAAGAGCGGCATCGACAAGCACGCACGAGCAGAGCAG
>DATARC010000001.1:0-9290 GCA_036264335.1 Candidatus Dormiibacterota bacterium | reverse complement strand
GTCATCGGCCTGTCGGGCAGCACCGGCACGGCGACGGGGCCGCACCTCCACTTCGGCATCTACCACATCGGTGGAGGCGGCCCGGTCGATCCATACGGATGGGGCGGCTCGTATCCAGACCCCTATTCGAACGACGTCGGTGACCTGTGGCTCACGGGGTCGCCCCGCTACGCGAACGTGCCCCTGCCGAAGGTCACGATCACCGCGGTGGCGAGCAAGCGTGACCCGAAGGCGATCGACGTCTCCTGGTCGAGCCCCGGCGGGGGCGACAAGTTCGTGGTCTATGCGGTGGGGCCCGACGGAGCGTTCAAGAAATGGGCCGGCAATGTGGCGGCGGGGAAGGCCGTCTTTCACGGACAGCCGGGCGCGTACTACTGGTTCTGGGCGTCGGTAACCACCGACCTGGGGTGGAAGGACGCCAACGGCTCGTCGGTCGTCTGGCTCAAAGGGCAGCACCGAACAGAGCAGTAGGCGTTCGCTTTTCGCGGCATCGCGCTTCGCTTCGGCCCGACCCTCCGTGTCCGCCAACTAATATCAATCGGTCTTGATAGCTGAGGCCTTCAGGGGCAAGACCATCCTGGTCACCGGCACGACCGGCTTCCTGGGCAAGTCGATCGTCGAGAAATGCCTGCGCTCGATTCCAGAGGTCGGCCGGATCAACCTGGCGATTCGTTCCAGCGCCCGCCGTCCGGCCGCCGAACGGCTGGAGCGCGAGGTGCTCGCCAGCCCCGCGTTCAAGCGCCTTCGTGAGGAGCTGGGCGAAGAGGCCTTCTCGAACCTGGTCAAGGAAAAGCTGGCGGTCCTCGAGCTGGACCTTGGCCGCGACGGCCTTGGCTTGAGCGATGCGGGTCGGGAGCAGCTTCGGTCATGCGAGATCGTGATCCATTCGGCGGCAGCGGTCGAGTTTGACAACCCCGCAGACCTTTCGGCCCAGACCAACCTGCTGGGCGCGGCCCGGATGGTCGAGGCGCTGAGGGCCGCCGGCAGCCGGCCCCACCTGGTACATGTCTCCACGGCGTACGTGGGCGGGATGCTGCGCGGGCTCGTCAGGGAGCAGGCTCCTCACGATCCAGGGCTCAACTGGCGCCATGAAGCAGCTGTCCTGTCGAACCTGCGCCCCGTCGTCGAGGAGGAGTCGCGGCGCCCGGAGATCTTGAAGAAGCTGCGGCGCGAGGCGGGCTCGAGGATGGGGCCTGCCGGAACGCCCGCTGTTGCGCGCGCGACCGAGCGCCTTCGAGATCGCTGGGTGAAGGACAAGCTGATCGAGCGCGGCCGCGTCCACGCCAACGCGATGGGCTTCGCCGACATCTACTCGTTCACGAAGGCGATGGCCGAGCACGCCGTGGTCGAGCTGCATGGCGACATACCGCTGTCCATCGTCCGGCCGTCGATCATCGAGAGCGCGCTTGCCGAGCCGTTCCCTGGCTGGCTCGAGGGCTTCCGCATGGCCGAGCCGTTGATCCTCGCTTTCGGACGCGGCATCCTGCAGGACTTCTCGGGCCTTCCTGACGCGCTGCTGGACATCATCCCCGCCGACTTTGTCGTCAACACGGTGCTGGCGGTGGCCGCGAATCCTCCACCGCCTGACAAGCCGCGCGTTTACCACGCCGCATCCGGAACGCGAAACCCGCTGCGCTTCCGCCAGGTCGAGGACGCGGCCCGGCGTTACTTCACCAAGAATCCGCTGCGCGACAAGTACGGACAGGCGATCGGCACGCCGACCTGGACCTACCCGACGCGCGGCCAGCTGTCGGCGCAGGCGAGCACGGCTTTGAAGTTTGTCGAGGGAGCGCAGTGGCTCGTCGAGCGGCTGCCGCTCGGCGCCGGGGTCGCGTCGGTGTCCGACGACTTGAACGCTGAGCGCGAACGACTCGAGCGCGCCGTCAACCTCATCCAGCTCTACGGCGTTTACACAGAGGTCGACTGCATCTTCGACACCAGGCACGTGATGGAGATCTGGGAGAAGACCCCGGCCGACGAGCGCAAGATCTTTCCGTTCGACCCCGCGCTGTACGAATGGGAGCGGTACTTCGACGATGTGCATTTTCCGACCGTGGTTCGCATGTCCCGCGCCGAGACGGTTGTGCGCAAGGGCAAGCAGCCGACAGGGAGCACGGCGGTCAAGCCTGAGACAAGCTCGGTGCGTTCCGCCATCGAACGGCGCACCGGTCGCTCGGACGTTCTTGCGGTGTTCGATGTCGACGGCACGCTCGTCGAGACCAACATCGTCGAGTACTTCCTGTGGATGCGGCTGCGCGCACAGCCGCTCGACGAGTGGCCCTCGTTCATGGCGCAGATGCTGCGTGAGGCGCCGCGATGGCTGTATCTCGAGCGCCGGTCGCGCGCCGACTTCCAGCGCACGTTCTACCGCGAGTACAAGGGCCTCGATTACGAGGTGATGAAGGGCCTGGGTCGCGAGGCGCTCGATGCGGTGACACTGCGACGCATCTATCCCGAGGGCATGCGTCGCGTTCGCGAGCACAAGCGCGCGGGCCATCGCGTGCTGCTGCTCACCGGAGCGCTCGATGTCGTCGTGCAGCCGCTGGCGGATCTGCTGGAAGTCGAGGTTGACTGCGCGCACCTGCTCATCGATGGTGACGGGCGGCTCACCGGCGACCTCCAGGCTCCGCCGCCCGCGGGCGAGGCTCGTGGCACCCTCCTCGAGGAGTACGCGGCGCGCACCGGGGTCGTGCTGGCCGAGAGCTTTGCGTATGCGGATTCGCTGTCTGACCTCGGCATGCTCGAGCTGGTGGGCACGCCGGTGGCGGTCAACCCAGATGCTCGCCTGTCGCAGGTTGCCGGGCAGCGCGGTTGGCGCATCGAGCGCTGGCGGATGGCGCCTGGCAACTGGCGCCTACCCATGCCCGACCCTCGCTCGCCGGACTACCGAGAAGCGGTGAGGCGGTGAGGCGGTGACGTGCTAGCGCTGCAGTACGTGAGGTCGATCCCCGCGTTTGCCATCGTCAAGGCGTCGGGTGGGCGCCCGGACGTCGCCACGAGCGCGCTGTCGATGCTCAAGCTTGGCGACGTTCCCGAGCCTGAGCTTCCGGCAAGCGATTGGCTGCGCGTGCTCCCGACTCTTAGCGGCATCTGCGGCTCGGACCTCGCGGCGATCGGCGGCCACGCCTCGCTGTACCTGGATGCGCTGACTAGCTATCCGTTCGTTCCGGGTCACGAGGTTGTCGGCACGCTCGACGACGGGAGCCGCGTCGTCATCGAGCCGGCGCTCGGCTGCAAGGTCAGGGGCATCGAGCCGCCATGCCCCCGTTGCGCCGAGGGGCGTCCGGGACTTTGCTACAACGTCACGGAAGGCCCAATCGAAGTTGGCCTCCAGACCGGCTACTGCGCGGATACCGGTGGGGGATGGGGGGAGGTGCTGGTTGCGCACCCGAGCCAGGTCCACGCCGTCACCGATGCCTTGAGCGATGAAGCAGCGGTGCTGATCGAGCCGTTTGCCTGCTGTGTCCACGCGGCGCTGCGTGGCGCCGCGGGCAAGGACGACTACGTGGTGGTCTTCGGCGCGGGCACGATCGGATTGTTGACGGTCGCTGCGGTGAAGCTCTTCACGCCGCCCAAGCGCCTCGTCGCGGTGGCGAAGCATCCAACTCAGCGGGACCTCGCCCGCAAGCTCGGCGCCGACCAGGTCATCTCGCCGGCTGACGTGTTCCAGCGCGTGCGGTTTGGCACTGCGGCAAGGCGCCTCGATGGCATGGACCGGCCGCTGCTGCTGGGTGGCGCGGACGTCACTTTCGACTGCGTGGGTAGCGCTGAAAGCCTGAACGACGCCGTGCGTTTCACGCGTGGCGGCGGCAAGGTCATCGCCGTCGGCATGCCTGGAGAGGAGAAGGTCGACTGGGCGCCGATCTGGCAGCGTGAGCTGACGGTGATGGGCGCGTATGCGTACGGCTCGGAGCCGACCCACGAGGGCCGGCGCACATTCGAGCTGGCGCTGGAAGCGGCGCCGGAGCTTCATTTGGAAAATCTGACCGGGCCGCTGTTCGGGCTGGGCGAATATCGCGACGCTATCGCGTATGCCATGAGCGCCGGGCGATTGGGCGCCGTGAAGGTTGCATTCGATCTGCGAGGATTGAGAGCGTAGTGCCGCGTCCTGGTGCCGTCATCGAGGTCGATCGCAACACCCCGCCCGTGCTCTTTCATTTCGGCGAGGGCGTTCGGCTGGAGAAGCTCCCGCTCGGCGCTCGCATCGTTTATCCGCCCGATCCGCTCGATCCGATCGCACACCCCGAACGGGCCATCAAGCGCGCCCTGGCCAAGCCGCTCGACGACGACCCGCTGAAGTCGCTCCTGCGTCGCGGCATGAAATTGACGATCGCCTTCGACGACCTTTCGCTTCCGCTGCCGCCGATGGCGGCTCCCGATGTGCGTCAGCTGGTCATGGAGGAGGTCATCGACATGGCCGCGGAGGCCGGAGTCGAGGACATCCACCTCATCGCCGCGCTCGGCCTGCACCGGCGCATGACCCCAGACGAAATCCGGCATATCGTCGGCGACCGCATCTACAGCACCTTCTGGCCCGATCGCCTCTACCAGCACGATGGCGAGGATCCCGAAGCCAACGTGTACATCGGCAAGACGTCAGCCGGAGAGGACGTCACGCTGCACAGGCGAGCCGCGGAGTCCGACCTCGTCATTTACGTGAACCTCACGCTGGTGCCGATGGACGGTGGCCACAAGTCGATGTCGACGGGCCTCGCCACGTACCGCGGCATCCGCGAGCACCACAACGTCAAAACGTTGATGGGGTCACTGTCGTATATGAATCCGCCGGACTCTGCCCTTCACCACTCCTGCATCCGGCAGGGCCAGCTGATCGAGGACACGGTCCGCGTCTTCCACATCGAGACCACCGTCAACAACCATGCGTTTCCGTCGATCGCCAACTTCATGCAGAAGCGAGAGACCGACTGGACGGCACAGGACCAGGCGATGTTCCTCGGCATGAAACAGTTCACGGACATCGCGCCGCCGGCTTTCAAGCGCAGCGTCTTCCACGCGATGCGCGCGCCGTACGGGCTTACCGGCGTGCATGCGGGCCAGGTGGATGCGGTGCATGACAAGACGCTCGAGGCGGTAAGGAATCAGATCAGCGTTCGAGTCGAAGGCCAGACCGACATTGTCACGATCGGAGTGCCATACCTGGGGCCGTACAACGTAAACGCACCGATGAATCCGGTGCTGGTCGTTTGCATGGGCCTCGGCTACCTCTTCAACTTTTATCGGAACAAGCCCGTCCTGCGGAAGGGTGGCGTGGCCATCCTCACGCATCCGTGCCGGTACGAGTTCGACGCGGTCCAGCATCCGAGCTACATCGATTTCTACGATGAGGTGCTCGCCGACACCACGAATCCGCAGGAGATCGAGACCAGGTACGAGAAGCGTTTTGCCGAGGACCCGTGGTTCAGGCAGCTATACAGGAAATCGCACGCATACCACGGGGCGCACCCTTTTTATGCGTGGTATTGGGCGGCTCACGCGATGGATCACGCGGGCGACATCATCATCGTCGGCGGCGACCGCGACGTCGTTCACCGGCTCGGATTCAAGTGCGCCACGAGCCTCGAGGACGCATTCGAGATGGCGGAGCAGACGGTGGGCCGTCACCCGAGCGTGACGCACCTGCGAATGCCGCCCATCCTGCTCGCTGACGTGGAATGACCTGGTACTCCGGCGCCGCCGTCACGCGCCTCACCGATGCGGTTGGGGGCGCCGCTCGCGACTTACGCCGCGTCAGAAAGGGCTGGTTCTGGGACTCACCTCGCCCACGCACGTGGCCGGAACAGGGCTCTGTCGTGCCGCCGCCCGCGAGCGATCTCGGGTGGGCCCGGCAAGAACCCGTCAGGACCATCCGCTATCTGATCCAGCACGGTCTTCTCCTGCCTTTCACCGAGGCGATGGCGCATCCCAAGGTCGAGGGCCGCGAGTGGGTGCGCGACCTCGAGCGGCCGGTGATCTTCGCGGCCAACCACTCGAGCCACGCGGACACCTCGCTCATCCTCCACGCCCTCGGCGACCATGCTCGCGACCGAACCGTGGTGGCCGCCGCTGCCGACTACTGGTTCAAGCGACCGTTGCTCGGCAACATCGTCAGCCTGTTCCTCAACACGTTCCCGTTTTCGCGAACCGGCGGGGCGCAGGCGCAGCTCCACAGCTCGAGCCAGCTCTTGAAATCAGGCTGGAACCTCGTGCTGTTTCCCGAGGGCAGCCGTTCGCCCGACGGGCGAATCCAGGAGTTCAAGCCAGGCGTCGGCCATCTCGCAAACGAGACGGGGACGCCGGTCGTGCCCCTGCACATCCGAGGTGCGCACCAGATCATGCCGAAGGGCCAGAAGGTGCCGCTGCCCGGGCCCGTGCGAGTGCGGATTGGCAAGCCCATGATGCCGCAGCGGGAGGAAGGTTCGAGGCAGTTCACCGCAAGAGTCGAGAAGGCCGTGAGGACGCTCGCGCTGGAGCCCGACCAGCCTGAGGTCCAGGGTTCGTGGATCGAGCGGTGGCGCTTGATGAAACCGAGGGAGCTTCGCTACGAGGACGGTCCGGAACCGGATCAGGCGCTCGAAGCGAAGCCGCAACCGCCCAAGGCTCCGCCGAAGACACGTCCGGTCACGGCTGTCCCGCAGCCGCCGGCTCCACCCGAAAAACCGGGTGGTCGGGCGCGATCCGCCGCAGGTCAGCCTCGGGCGAGTCGGCCGAAACGCCCCTGAAAAAGACGCCGACCTCAGCCTTCCATCGCTTGAGGTAAGCCTTCAGGATCGGGATCTTCTCGTCGTCGCCGACCTCCACCGCGCGAAACGGCTGGGCCCTGCTGCCGAGGAGCAGCTCTCCGGAACCCGCCACGCGGATGTTGCGGACCCATTGGGTCTCGCCCCTCGGCGCCACGAGGTACTGCGTGCCCTGGTAGGTCAGGAGGTTGACCGGGGCGGTTCGCCACTCGCCTGACGAGCGGCCCTTGACCCGCAACACCCGCGAACCCCACACGCTCACCCCGGCCCTGGTGAGGACGGCGACCGCGCCGTTGAACACGTTCTTGGTGAACCAACCAGGCCGCCGGTAGTAAGCCATGACCCCCCCAACGATACCCAGCCGGCAATGTCGCACGTACAGTGATTCAAGGCCGAAAATACCGGCCCCCTCGGGCACCACCCACAATAGGCACGCAATGAGACGCTGGATCGGACTTGGCCTCGCCGCCGCCCTTGCCATAGCGGTCGTGGCAGCGATCGGCCTCTCCATCGCCCAGAAGTTCCACCCAACACCCCCACTGACTGTGGTGAGGGGGGTGATCGGCTCGGAGAAGCTGCCTTACTTCAACGACCCCGGGGTGATCAAGGTCTTCCACGACAACGGCTTCGATGTCCAGGTCGACACCGCCGGCTCACGCCAGATCGCCACCACCGTCGACCTCTCGAAGTACGACTTCGCCTTTCCCGCCGGTGTCCCGGCTGCGCTGAAGATCCAGGCCGACCACAAAGCCAAGACGATCTATTCGCCGTTCTTCACCCCAATGGCGATCGCGACGTTCAAGCCAATCGTCGAGCTCCTGAAAGCAGCCGGCGTCGCCAGGGACAACGGCACATACATCTCGTTCGACGTGAAGGCTTACCTGGCGCTGGTCAAGAGCAACAAGAGGTGGTCGGACCTGCAGGGCAACACCACCTATCCGGCAACGAAGAGCATCCTCGTCACCTCGACTGACATCCGGACTTCGAACTCGGCCGCGATGTACCTGTCGCTCGCCAGCTACGTCGCGAACAGCAACAACATCGTCCAGGACGCGAGCCAGGCCGCTCAAGCGCTGCCCACCGTCGAGCCGCTTTTCCTGCGACAGGGCCTCACGGCTTCGTCATCGGAGGAGCCTTTCCAGGATTATCTTTCCATCGGGATCGGCAAAACCCCGATGGTGATGATTTACGAGGCGCAGTACCTGGCGGCGGCAGCGGCGAATGACGGTTCCATCACCAAGGACATGGTGCTCATGTATCCGGATCCCGACGTCCTTTCAAAGCACACGGTGGTGCCGCTGACCGGCAACGGCGACAAGATCGGCCAGCTGCTCCTTAACAATGCCCAGCTGCAGAAGCTCGCGACCAAGTACGGCTTTCGAACCAACAACGCAGCCGCCTTCCAGCAGTTCCTGACCGCTCACAACCTGACGTCACCACAGCTTGTGGATCTCATCGAGCCGCCGACATTTCAGAACCTGGAGGCCATGATCACGGCCATCCAGCAGAAGTTGCAAGGAGGGTAGACATGACCGCCGACAACGATGCCTCAGCAGGTGCCCTGGTGCTCACTCCGCCTCAACCGGTCGCCAACGTGACGCCGGCGCAGGCAACGTCCACCGTCAAGCTCGACCCTGCCACCGAAGCGCAGATCGACGCCACGGTTCAGACCTTTGCGCAATCCCTCGCCACCCTCGACATTCATTCCCCCGATTTCCAAAAGAAGGTCGACTCGGTCAGCGCGCTCGGTGACGAGGACATCCGCCAGTCGGCGCAGGTTTCAAATCGCCTGCTCGACAAGCCGGCGGCCGCGATGTCGTCCGGCGTGTTCGACCCGACTTCCAAGGTGGCGAACTCGCTGGTCCAGCTCCGTCGCACCGTGCAGGACCTCGATCCGGCGAAGCAGGGACTCCTCAGTGGTGCGGAGCACCGGCTCCTGGGCGTGATCCCCTTTGGCAACAAGCTCCGTGACTACTTTCACAAATACGAGTCAAGCCAGAACAACATCAATGCCATCATCCAGGCCCTTTACTCCGGCCAGGACGAGCTGCGGAAAGACAACGCCTCGATCGAGCAGGAGAAGGTCAACCTCTGGGCGATCATGCAACGCCTTCAGCAGTACGACTACATGGCCAAGAAGCTGGACGCAGCGGTCTCGCAGCAGGTGACGGCCGCCCAGGCGACCGACCCTGCGCGCGCCAAGCAGCTGCAGGACGACGTCCTCTTTTACGTGCGGCAGAAGGACCAGGACATCCTCACCCAGCTGGCCGTCAGCGTCCAGGGCTACCTGGCTCTCGATGTGATTCGGCGCAACAACGTGGAGCTGATCAAGGGAGTCGATCGGGCGACCACCACCACGGTGTCTGCTCTGCGAACCGCTGTCATCGTGGCTCAGGCGCTGTCGAACCAGAAGCTCGTGCTCGACCAGATCACTGCGCTCAACACCACGACCGGCAACCTCATCGAGTCGACCTCCGAGCTCCTGAAGCAGCAGAGCGGGCAGATCAGCGAGCAGGCGGCGACGTCGACTGTGAACCTCCAGCAGCTGCAAAA
>DATARC010000243.1:0-4169 GCA_036264335.1 Candidatus Dormiibacterota bacterium | reverse complement strand
CCTGATCCTGGCCCCTTGCGGCTTCACCAGGGATCGAGCGCTGGAGGAAGCCGCTCTGGTTCAAACCAGCATCAACGAGGTGGGCGCCGCCCGCGTTGTGGTTCTCGATGGATCTGCCTACTTCAACCGGCCGGGACCGCGGCTCGTCGACTCGTTGGAGCACCTTGTCGCCAGCCGGTGAGGTTCGGCCGGCGAGCTCCCAGAGCACGCCGGAAGCCAGGTATCGCCCGGGGGTCAAAGAGGATTTCGATCGCCTCTATCGCGCCACGTACCAGCGCGTGTTCGCCTCGCTCGTCCTGATCCTGCGTAATCCCGCCGCGGCTGAGGATGCTGCGCAGGAGGGCTACCTCCGCGCCTTCAAGGCATGGAAGAGCTGGAAGCAGGAGGCGCCGGCGGAGGCGTGGCTCTACCGGATCGCGCTGAATGTCGCATTCACGCACCGGCGGCGTGAGCGGTTGTATGAGATCGGCGAGGTGATCCGCCGGCTCGGCCGTCCCAAAGAGGCGGATCCAACCGAGGTGGTACAGCCGGACCTGGCGCGGGAGCTGCGGGCCCTGCCGCCCAAGCAGGCGGCGGCCCTCGTGCTTCGCCACCTCCACGGCTTCACGAACCGGGAGATCGCCGCTGCGATCGGGATCCCGGAGCGAACCGTCGCCTCCCGTCTGGCGGCGGCCAAGGCGAGGCTTCGCGTCCGCCTCGGCGAAACCTTCGACGCGGGATTGGGTACTTCCGCAACCTCGTCAGTCCCCTTTGACGAATGAGCACTCCAGGCGGCCCGGGATTCGACCAGTGGCTGGACTCGCAGCTACATTCGCACGCCTCGGCACATACCGGCCCGAGCCCCCTGCCGGCTCAGTCTCGATATCACGCGGCCTACCTCAAGGGAGGCGGCCATCTGTCGCTTCTCGCCAAGGTTGGCGCGGCGCTCAGCACCAAGGCCGCCATCGGCGTGGCCGCAGGCGCCCTGGTGGTGGGCGCCGCCGGGGCGAGCGAGTCGGTCGTCACCGGCAGCCTGAACCCGGCCGATTGGGGCAAGCAGGTGGTCAAGCAGGTCAATACCTGTAAGACCGCTCTGACGCCTGGCTCGCATGGAATCGGCGATTGCGTCAGCTCATTCGCTTCACAGCATGGCAAGGACTTCAGCGCCGAGCACCGCGCAACACCAACTCCCGGTCATGGCGTCCACACGCCGGGACCACCCGCTGGCAAGGGCAAGCCAACGCCGCGCCCAACTCCCGGGTCCCACCCTCATCCGACTCCACCAAAGAACAACAAGTAACGCTGCTCTGATGGAACAGCAAAGGAGGAATGGAAATGACGTGGCAGGTGTGAAGCCGACAAGCAAGCAGCTAGGCCAGGGAATGGTTGAGTACGCGTTGATTCTGGTTCTCGTTTCTATCGTCGTCATCGTGATTCTTTTGACCATGGGCAACCAGATCGCGAACGTGTTCTCAAACGTCGTCGCCGCTCTCGGCTAGCCCGTATTGAATAGACAACTACCGCCCGCGTAGCCTCGCCCGGCCGCCGCCGGGCGGGGCCCCCTTTCCTCGCTCGGGTGGGGACACTGAGACCGCGCGCCGGCCCGGGCAACACCGGACAATTGCCAGGCCCTCGTGAATGCCCCCGCAGCGCAACCCTCGCGCCCCCCGCTATGGCTGGCCATCGCCGCCCTGGTCGCCGGATGGGCCGCCCTCTACGACGTCGTGATCTGGTTCATCCTCTTCATCAGGCAGCCGATCCATCCTGACTTCCGGATCTTTTACGTGGCCGCCGAGGCCGGCCTCCGTTACGGGTGGGCGAGCATTTACGACCTGACGATCCTGCGGTCGCTGTCGTCCTCATTCCCCACGGGCCAGAACTACATCAATCCAGCTTTGCCTTTCATCAACCCCCCGGTTTTTGCGTGGCTGATCGCGCCGCTGACCGCCCTTCCGCTGCCGGTGGCCTACGCGATCTGGTGCGCCGTGTCACTCGCCGCCCTGGTCTGGGCTTGGCACATCGCCGCGCCGTATGCAGGCTTGAGGAAGCTCGCCCTGCTGCCGGCGGCCCTTGCCCTATGGCCGGTGCTGGACGCGTTCTTTTTCGGGCAGCCGACGCTGGTCATCGTCGGATTGCTTGCCACCTCGTGGTGGCTGTGCTCGAAAGACAGGCCGCTCGCCGCGGGCGCTGCTCTCGCGATGGCGACGGCGCTCAAGCCGCACACGGTGATCCTCATCCCGCTCGCGCTTCTGGTGAGCGGGCGCTATCGACCGTTTCTAAGCTGGGCTGCTGTGTGCAGCCTCCTCGCCGTTGCGTGCGTCATCGCCCTTGGCCCGGCCGGTCTCAACAACGCGCTGAACACGCTCGAGTACGGGCAGACCGATACCGGCCAGGCCCACTACACGCTCGCTTACGTTGTCGGCACCGGCCCGGTTTCGTACGCTCTCGAAGGCATCCAGGGCATCGCGGCGCTCGTCATCGCGTGGCGCCGGCGAGCCGACTTGAACATCGTCTTTGCACTCGGCATCCTCGGGTCTCTCGTCTTCGCTTTTCACCTTCATCAATACGACTACGTGACGCTCATCCTCGCCGCGTGGCTCGTCTTGAGGACCGGGCCGCCCACCTGGCACCGTCTGTGGCTGTTGCTGGGGGTCGTGCCGATGCTGGCCATCAGCCTCGGCAATCCCTTGCCTCAGCTGCTGTGGGACTTTGGCTGGCTGGTCATCCTTGCGCTCGGGGCTTTCAGAAACGCCGGGGCGCCGATTTCTCACGACCCTGTCGAGGCCGCGGTCTAGATCCGGCCGGCTTCAACCGCCATAGAAAGCCGGGGTGTCGCGCCGTCCCCAGCCATCGTTCACAATGAGAATCTCACGCAGCGGTCGCATGGCCATGCCTGCTGATTACCTGACGCGAATGGAGGGGTGATGACGACAATCCGCCTGCTGGTTGGAACTCACAAGGGGGCTTTCGTCCTCACGTCCGACGAACGGCGCAAGGACTGGAAAGTGGAGGGGCCGCATTTCGCGGGCTGGGACGTCTACCACGTCAACGGCTCTCCAGCAGACCCCAACCGGCTCTACGCCTCGACCTCGCGCGGCTGGTTCGGGCAGGTGATCCAGCGCTCGGACGACGGCGGCAAGTCGTGGAATCCCGTGGGCAACGAGTTCCACTACGAAGGCGCGACGAACACCCACAAGTGGTACGACAACTCCGATCACCCCTACGAGTTCTTGCGCGTCTGGCACCTCGAGCCCTCGCTCACCGACCCTGACACCGTGTATGCCGGGGTCGAGGATGCGGCGCTTTTCAAGTCGACGAACGGCGGCACCTCGTGGGAGGAGCTGTCAAGCCTGCGGACCCACCCGACCGCGCCAACCTGGGCGCCCGGCGCGGGCGGCCTGTGCCTGCACACGATCATCCTGGACCCGACCAACAAGGACCGCATCATCACCGCCATCTCCTCCGCCGGCTCGTTCCGGAGTGACGACCAAGGCAAGACCTGGAAGCCGATCAACCATGGCTTGAGGTCGTCGTACATCCCGGACCCCGACGCCGAGATCGGCCATTGCGTCCACCACATCGCGATGCACCCGAGCCGCCCCAACACGCTCTTCATGCAGAAGCACTGGGACGTGATGCGCAGCGACGACGCCGGCGACTCGTGGCACGAGATCAGCGGAAACCTGCCCAGCGACTTCGGTTTTCCGATCGACGTGCACGCGCACGAGCCCGAGACGCTTTACGTCGTCCCGATCAAGAGCGACTCCGAGCACTTCCCGCCCGAGGGGAAGCTGCGCGTCTACCGCAGCCGGACTGGCGGAGATGAGTGGGAGCCACTGACCAGGGGCCTGCCGCAGGAGCACTGCTACGTCAACGTGCTCCGCGATGCGATGGCCGTCGACTCGCTCGATTCGTGCGGTGTCTACTTCGGGACCAGCGGCGGGCAGGTCTACGCGTCGGCCGACGCCGGTGACACCTGGACGGTGGCGGTCCACGACCTGCCGGCCGTGCTGTCGGTCGAGGTCCAGGTCCTGCCGTGATCAGGGTCGTCCTGCCCGCCAACCTGCGTTCCCTGGCCGGCGTCGGCCGGGAGCTGCAGGTCGAGGTCGGGGGGACGCCGACTCAGGCCGCCGTGCTCGACGCGCTGGAGGCCACCTACCCGGCGCTCCGGGGAACCATCCGCGACGCCG
>DATARC010000238.1:0-14519 GCA_036264335.1 Candidatus Dormiibacterota bacterium | reverse complement strand
TTCACCGGAACCCACGCCACTATCGACGGATGATGGGCGTCGCGCATCACCGCCTCGCGCCATTCGGAGGTCAGTCGCCGCTCCGCCTCAGGCGAGCGCTCATGAAAGTTGGGCATCTCCGACCACACCAGGAAGCCAAGGATGTCGGCCCAATACAGCCAGCGCGGGTCCTCGATCTTCTGGTGCTTGCGCGCGCCGTTGAACCCCATCGACTTCGCCAGCTCGATGTCTCGCCGCAGATCGCCATCGGTCGGGGCCGTGAGCAGGCCGTCCAGAAAGTAGCCCTGGTCCAGGACGAGTCTGTGGATGTAGGGCGCGCCGTTCAGGCAGAGCGTGCCGTCCTTTGTCTCGAGCTTCCGCAAACCGAAGTAGGTGACGACGCGGTCGGTGCCGTCGAGCATGCTGACGTCCACCTCATATAGATGTGGCGCCTCTGGGCTCCACGGCATGACACGACTGAGCTGAATGCGCCCCTCGTCCGAGCCACGCCAACGCCCCACGGCCTCTCCGCTCAGCGTGACCACGACATCGACCCCGCCCGACGCGCTCACCTCGATGTCGATGGCAGCTGCGTCGAGGTCCGGGCGAATCACGAGCTCGCGAATGAAGCGCTCCGGCAGCGGCTCGAGCCACACCGTCTGCCAGATTCCGCTGGTCGGCGTGTAGAAGATCTCCTCTGACGTCTGCTTCCAGTACTGCTTGCCGCGCGGGATCGTCAGATCCGCAAAAGGATCCTCGGCACGAACGACCAGGACGTTGTCGTGGCGGCCGGCAAAGCGGCTGATGTCGGCTGAGAAAGGCGTATGGCCTCCCTCGTGCGCGGCCACCTCCTCCCCGTTGACCCAGACCGTGGCTCGATAGTCGACCGCCCCAAAGTGCAGGAGCAGCCGCTTGGAGTCTGGCGCGTCAAAGCGATGGCGGTACCACAGCACATCGCCAGGGACCCGCTCTCCGATTCCCGATAGCTGCGACTGGGGGCTGAACGGGACGAGGATTCGCCGATCGAAATTCCTGGACTCGTCCGCGCCGAAATCCCAATCGCCGTTGAGGTTCACCCAGTCCCTGCGCCTGAAGCTGGGTCGGGGATATTCAGGCCTCGGCAGTCCGCGCATATCCCTCATTCTTATGTGCTGAGTACCGAATGCGCCCGCCTCTGGAATCAGCGTGGGGCCTCGGGGCCGTGCTTCGCGGCGTGGTCGCCGACATGCAGCACGCCTCCAGGGCCGACATCGTGTCGATATTCCTCTACGAGGAGTCGACCCATACCTACTACGCCCCCTTCGCCACCGGCCAGCCACAGGAGAGTCTGCTCGACTCGCTGACCGACATGCGCGAGCAGCTGGCCCGGTACTCGAGCGATTCGAGCCAGGGCAAGGTGCCTGACGACATCGCAGTGCATCACTACGGCTCCACCGTGTGGCTGACTGTGACGCGGCAGCGGCTCGTCGCGCGGGACGCGCCTGCCGAGATCGACAGCACGTTCATCAGGCGCTACCAGATCCAGGCCACGATCGGGTTGCCGCTGCTCGCGGGCGATCGATTCCTCGGCCTCATCTACCTGAACTACAGGGGTCGCGACCAGGCGCCGGACGGCGGCAAGCTGGCAGAGCTGGAACGGCGAGCGGCGAGCGCGGCAGCAGCGGTCGCGGCGGTGCTGGCGGCGGCCGAGCGTTCGGCGCTCGACGGGGTGGGCCGGCTGGCCACGCTGCTTACCGCGCCTGCGGCAGCCGATCGCACCGACATCAAGGAGCTGAGACGCCTGCTTTCGATTGGGCTGGCCGAGCTGCTCCTCGCCAGCGAGCTCGATGGCGCCGCCATCTACCAGTTCGCCGCACAGCGCACGAGCCTCGAGCTCGTGACCGCGCATGCACCCGTGGCCGCGCCACCGCGGATCGAGCGGACCGATCCCGCCGCGCCATGGCCTTCCGTGCTGATGGATGCCGTGGCGTCGTCGATCGCCACCGCCGACCTGCATCCCGTCGCCACCTACGCGCTCGGCAATGACCAGGAGCCGCACGGCTATCTCGTCGTCATGAGCCGCGACCGGCTCGCGACGGTTCGGCGCGCGCCGGCAACCGACCTGTTGCTCAGGGCAGGCGCCGAGCTGATCGGCAGCTCTCTGGCGAGCCAGCGCCTGATCGCGGAGCTGGAGAACAGCAACCGCCTGCTTGGTGCACTCGGCAACATGACTACCGCGATGCTCAAGCCGGGCGGGTCGCGCCAGGACGTGCTCGAGGCGGTGGCGGCGCACCTCACCGACGCAATGGTGCCGGAGTTCGACTTCCACTTCGCCAGCGTGTACCTGCTGGCGGAACGGGCCGACGGGACCATGGTGGTGAGCAAGGCCGCTGGTTCGGCGACCTCAGCCGCAGTCGATTCAGCAGAGACTTCGAAAGTTGGTGTACGCCGGGCCAGGGTCCCGCGGTGGGTCCTCGACGATGAGCGCGAGCTCGCTCCCGACGACGTGCTGGTTCACGTGGCCCAGACCTGGCAGGTGGCGGTCGTCGGCCCCAAGCCGCTTGGGGGCAAGACCGACCGATCCGACGTCGTCGCCGGCGCCCTCCCCGCCCAGGCCGCCTGGTTCGAGGTGCCCGTCGTGCTCGGCGACGGCAGCGTGCGGGGTCACGTCGCGGCGTGCCTCATCGGCCCTGGCGTCGATGCTCGGGCTGCGCTGTCAAGCGAACCGCCCTTCACCCTCGCCGGCGAGGTGTTCGAGAAGAGCGGACACGGCGAGCTGATCCGGATCTTCCTCCCCTTCGGCTCGGATCTCAACCAGCGTGCCACCGGGGTGCTCGAGGTCGGGTATCACCGCTCACACGACCGCAGGCCTGACTGGGGGCAGATCGAAGCGCTGCGCGCGGCCGCCGCGCAGGTGGCCGTGGCCGTCGAGACCGCGCGGTTGTATGAAGAGGCTCGCCGGCATGGCGAGGAGCTTGAGGTGAGCGCCGACGTCAGCCGGGCCATCGCTTCGTCGATCGATCTCGATCAGACCCTTCGGCTCGTTGCCCAGGGCCTGGCACGCCTCGTCGATGCGTCGTTCTGCCAGATCGCCCTGTACGAAGAGGACCGCGAAGGCTGGTTCGGCGCCGCCGCGTCGGACCAGGAGGAGCTATGGCGCCGGCAGCATGGTGAGCGGTCGGAGCCCTCCTTCCTGTTCGACGTGCTCGACCATGGCGAGCCGCTGGTGCTCGAAGATGCCGGCGTTGATGGAAGGGTCAGCGCTGCATACGTGAAGGCGTTCGGCGTGCGATCGCTTCTGGCGCTCCCACTGATCGCCGATGGCCAGCCGATCGGCGCGGCGGTGCTTGCCGAGCGCGACCACCTGCGCACCTTCACTCCAGAGGAGGTGGAACGCCTGCAGGGGCTCGCGCTCGGCGCGGCAGTGGCGATCAAGAACGCTCGCCTGCACGCGCTGGCGGAAGAGGAGCGGCACCTGCAGAAAGACTTCGTGCTGGTTGGATTTGGGCAGTGGGGCCAGAAAGCGTACGGCCACTTGCAGACGTTGAAGCAGTTCTTCAACTTCCGCATTCACGTCGTGGAGCAGGACCTGCCCGGCGCCCGCGAGCGACTGGCAGCACGCGAGGAGGAAGTGCGCAAGCTGGGCGACGCCTTTTACTGGGATGGCGCTTCGCTACCCGCGCATGAGCAGCTGCAGCGCGAGCTCGAGTCGAGCTCGTACGTGATCACCTACATCGCGACGCCGGCCGCGACCCACCTGCCCACGCTCGCGCTGTACTACGACCTGAGCGATGTCGTGTTGATCGAGAAGCCGCTGGGCGCGCCGCCGGAGGAATATCGCGAATTCCTCGACCACGCGACGGGCGGCGTTGAGATCGTGGCCGCCGACCACTACTACTTCAAGCTCGAGGTGCGGCTCCTGCAGCTGCTGCTGACGGAAGAGCGGACGCTCCGCGACTTCCTCGACAACGTGGAAGAGATTCGCATCGAGATCCTGGAAGAGCAGCCCTTGGTCGGGGCCGCCGCCGATATCGGCGTGATCGCAGACCTCATTCCGCATGCGTTCGCGATCATCTCGCTCCTCACGCCGATCGATCGGATCCACCTCGATGAAGAGCGGCCTCTGTCGGTGGGACGCCATGACGGGCTGACCGGTCAGCGCGAGAGCTACGCGCGAGTCAACGCGACGTTCCAGAACCGAGGGCGATCGGTGCGGTTGATCATCGACGTCGGCAAGGGGGCGGAAAACGCCAAGTGGATCAAGCTGAGCGGCGAGCGGCGCGCCGGCGGGCGCAGCCCCAGCTACAAGTTCGATTTCGGGCGTGGTGAGGCGATCGACGGCACGCAGGCAACTGTGAGGGCGGCGGTGCGCAGGATTCGCGAGCCGGGCGTGCCCGACAACGCTCACCTCAACATGCTGAGACATGTGATCGAGAAGCGGCACCCGGCGGTAGGAATCCTTTCCATCCGGGAAGCCATTCGCGCCAACCAGAGGGTGCGAGAGCTGGAGGCCATGGCGGTCGACCTGCTGGCGCGCGAAGAGGTGACGGCTTATGCGCTGGGCACACGCCCGGCGTTCGACGCGAAAGCTACGGTGAGCGCGACGCAGTAGGCGTGAGACCCAGCCTTTAGGGCCCTTTTGGTCGTAAATTTTGCGATTCCCGCCGCCATTAGTGCCCTTTTGGTCGCATTCCGGGCGGTGCGCCTCTACCGGTGATACATCTCCTGGATTGCTCGTTCGTAGACCGACTGGTAGCCGTCCGCCATCTGCTTCGGGCCGAATCGTTCGGTGGCCCGCTTGACGCATAGCTTCTGGTCGATCTCTCCAATGCGGCCGTAAGCCTCAACGAGGCCGTCGATGTCTTCCGCCAACCAGCCCGTGATGCCTGGCTCCACCACCTCGCTCGCGGCGCCTCGCGCCATCGCGACGACCGGCGTGCCGCTGACCATCGCCTCCACCATCGCCATACCGAACGGCTCCTCCCACTGGATGGGGAAAATCATGGCCCTGGCCTTGGCCAGCAGCAGAGCCTTCTCCACGCCCACCACGTTTTCGTGCCAGGTCACCAGATCTCCGAGGTGCGGCTTGATCTCCTTCTCGAAGTAGTCCACGGCGTCGGTGTCGACCTTGCCGGCCAGCACCAGCTTCATCCCCAGCCGCCGAGCGACCTCGATGGCGAGGTGCTGGCCTTTGCTCGGGTTGATCCTGGCCAGTTGGATCAGGTAGTCCTCCTTATCCTCGGGGCAAACAGGGTGATACTCCGATGGGTCGACCGCGTTGTGCACCACCCGGC
This sequence comes from Candidatus Dormiibacterota bacterium, assembly GCA_036264335.1. Classification (GTDB taxonomy): domain Bacteria; phylum Chloroflexota; class Dormibacteria; order Dormibacterales; family Dormibacteraceae; genus Palsa-872. The sequence goes on along the minus strand of DATARC010000238.1, from coordinate 9,267 downwards.
GCCACTTCACTCCCGCCACCTGGTCCTCCTGCGAGCGGCTGATGGCGACCAGGTGCACCGCGCTGTCGACGGCGGCCAGGAATTCGCCCTCGGCCTCCGTCAGCGAGCCGTGAAGCGTCGCGACGATAGGAGTATCGAGCCGGCAGGTGGCACCGACCAGGATGCCCGGCAACCCGGAATGGTCGTGGACGACGTCGAACGCCCGCCTGCGCACCAGGTGGTAGGCGCGGTACAGGAAAAGGCTCTCGCGGGCCTGCTGGTCCCGCGTCCCCAGCTGCTCGGTCCAGCTCTCCGGCGCCACCGCGACGGTCTCAAAAGGCCCCTTCGAGCCCTGCTGGCCGATCACGGTGACCTCGTGGCCCCGCAGCTGCAGCTCCCTGGCCAGGTTGTACGCCATGAGCTCGATCCCCCCGTAGCCCACGGGGGGCACCGGGTACCACGGGCTGACGATCATGGCGATGCGGCGAGGGGTCACGTTGGTAGAACTCCCCAGGCGGTCGTGGCTACCCTAGGCGAGGAAGTACCCGGCCGGCCTCAGAGGGCCATCCAGGGGGGTGTCCCGGCGACCACCTTGAGGCCCGCCGGGGCGTTGGATTCGAACGTGCAGGACCCGTCGGCAGCCCGCTGCACGCTGAGGCTGAAGCGATGTGGGCCGACCTGCAGGTCCTCCAACGTCAGCCGCGGGCACCACGGGGGCAAGGCCGGATTCAGATAGAGGCGGCCGGCCGGCATATCGGGTTCGAAGCCGAGGAGGATCCGCACCATGTGCACCACCGCCCCCGCGGCCCAGGCCTGGGGCACGTTGGCCATCCGGTAAGGGACGGGGACCGCGATCTCCTCCTTCGGCAGGCCCGAGAAAAGCTCTGGCATCTGGATGTCCTCGAAGCACATCACGGCAGCAAGAAGGCCGTCGATCAACCGCCATGCCTGCTCGTCCAGCCCGTAGCGGCGAAGCCCCGCAGCGGCGATGACCGTGTCGTGCGGCCACACGGAGCCTCGCTGATAGGAATGAGGGTCGTAAGAGGGGTGCTGCTCGGACAAGGTGCGAAGGCCCCAGCCGCTGAACATGTCGCGCTGAAGCAGGCGCTCGCCCGCCAGACGGCCGCGTGTGGGATCGAGAATGCCCATCCACAGGCAGTGGCCTGGGTTTGAGGTTACCGTGGCGACCGCACGCTTCTTCCCGTCGATGGTGAATGCAAGCTCGCCACTGGCTTCGAGCCAGAACTTTTCCTGGAAGATCTTCTTCAACGTCGCAGCCTCTGCCCTCAGCCTCGCGGCGCGTTCCCCATCCCCCCAGGCGTCGAACAGCGGCGCCATCTGCATCTTGGCGCCGTAAACATAAGCCTGCATCTCGCACGTGCCGATCGGCAGCTCGGGAAAGACACCAGCCTCGTCGAGCACTCCGTCGTGGGCGTCGCGCCAGGCCTGGTTTCGGTACCCGTTGGGTGCGCGTGGTGCGTACTCCTGGAACCCGTCACCGTCGCGATCGCCGTGCTTGTCGATCCAGTCAAGGCAGCCTTCCGCAACGCGTTTGAAGGGCGCCAGCGCCGCAGCGTCGCCAAGCCAGCGATGGTGCTCGGCGAGCAGGAGCAGATAGAGCGGAGTGGCATCCGCCGTGCCGTAGTAAGGGCGGTGAGGAACCAGGCCGAAATGCGCCCACTCTCCAACCCGCAGCTCGTGCGGCATCTTTCCCGGCTCCATGTCGCGGACGGGATCGTCACCGTCCGCCTGCCATCGGGCGAGGCTCTCCAGGGTCCCGTTGGCGACGGACGAGTCCGCGAAAATCGCCTGCATGGACGCGATCAGCGAATCGCGCCCGAAGAGGGCCATGAACCACGGCAGCCCGGCAGCCGGCATCCAGTGCTCCGAGGTGTCGCCAAGATCGTGCAGGCGCAGCGCGGCGAGATCCTCGACAGCCCGCTCGTACGCGAACTCCAGGCGGATGTCCGCCGGCTTGACGCGAGTGACCGAGTCCTGCCAGCTGCGCGATTGAAGGTGGGGTTCGTCCTGCCCCTGGAGCTCGAACTCGCAGCGCTTGGCCAGCTCAGGCAGGGGCCCGTCGCTCGTCAGCAGGTCGTACTGCAGGCAGACACGCCAGTCTTCGCCGGGAGTCAACTCGACCGGGAACCGCAGCGACCCGTTGGCGTAGCTGACGCCGGCCTTGTCGGTGAGCGTCCGCACCACGCAGCGCCGGACGAAGTCTTCGTGCTTGTAGTTGGCCTCGAGCCGGTTGGGCCCGAGCCACATCGTGTTCAGGTCGGCGCGCCGCTGCCACTGCTTGAATCGCACCTCGAACAGGTCGGCAAAGTCGCTCTCGAGGGCGATCTCAAGCAACAGCGTGAGGGACGTCCGCCCATACGTGTGCAGCACGAGGTCCTCGTGCAAGCGACCGGCGCTCATCAGCCGGTCGACGGTGACCGCGACCCTCGCCCCCCGCATGTCACCCGCGGCGCCGGCGACGTCGTCGGCGATGAGGTGCCAGCGCGCGTGCCGATACGAGAGCCGCACCGAAGCGACAGATTCAGGCCGCCGCCCGTTGAGCCTCAGCTCGTGGCGGGAGATGTACCGCGTATCAGCTGAGTAGAGGCCGCGCTCTCCGGCTTCGAGCGGCACCGCGCATGACTGGTCGGTGACCAGGAACGTCGCTCCATAGTTGATCTTGACAGTCGGGTTGGGATGGACCGAGGAGATAAGGGTTCGCCACGGCGCCTGGCGCACCTCGCCGTCCTGGCTGGCGGCGGCTGCAGTGGCAGGTGCGGGGCGTCTGGCGCTGTGCGGAGTCTTACCCACGTCCGCTTTTTACGTTACAGATTCGGTCCAGGCCGCATAGTATCTGCGGCATGACAGACATCAAATCGACCAAGCTGTTCCAGGGCCTGCCTGACGGGGAGATCAAGAAGATCGAGCGCCAGCTGAAGGCCGTTCAGCATCCCGCCGGCCACGAGATCGTGGTCAGGGGAGACGGCGGGGTCGGATTCATGATCATCACCGATGGCACGGTGACGGTGACCACTGTCAATGGCAAGAAGCGCAAGCTTGGGCCGGGCGATTCCTTTGGCGAGATGGCTCTGCTCGACCATGAAGGCCGCAGCGCGACCGTCAAGGCTGACACCGCCGTATCGCTGGCGACCATCCCCGAGTGGGGGTTCAAGTCGTTCCTGGCCGAGCACCCCGAGGTCGCCTTTCGCCTGATGCAGGTGCTGAGCCAGCGGGTCCGCCAGGCCGAGGGCGAGTAGGGCCTACATCCGGGCCAAGACCACCAGCGGCAATTGCCTGGTGTCTCTTACTCACCGGTTCAGGATAAGCGCCTCATAAAGGGCCTCTTGCCGCTGGGCGGCTTGGTCGTAGGCCTTGGTGGCGGCCGGATCCGGCCTGAAGATGCGGCCCTCACCGGGGTCCAGGTCCTGCGCCCTGGCGAGCCCGAGTGCTTCGAGCGCGAAGATCGCGGCGCCTCGGCTTGAGGCCTCCTTGAGGCTGCCCGCCACCACCTGACTCCCGGACGCATCCGCCACCATCTGCATCCACGCCGGCGAGCTGAGGATCGCGGCGCCGCTGGCGACCAGACGTGAGGTCCCATGCTCGACCTCGTCCAGCCTTCGATTGATCCGCGCGCACTCGATCGCCACCGCCTCGAGGCCTGCCCGCGCAACGTCCTCGGGTTTGGTCGCCGAGGTCAGGCCCGAGATCGCACCAAAGGCATGCGGTGCGTAGCCGAGGCTCCTCTCGCCCGCGAGGTGCGGGAGAAATGTCAGGCCGTGGGCGGTGGGCGCCATTCTCTGCAACCTGCCCTCCAGCCCGCCGCCGTCGAGCCGAAGCGTCTGGACCAACCATTGGTGCAGGTTGCCTCCATTGCTGAGCGCGCCGCCGGTGATGAGGCGGTCCGCATCGAGGCGGTAGCACCATAGGCCGGCCGGAAGCCGGCCGCGCGGGGGCCGGTGCATGAGCCGCAGGGCGCCTGACGTGCCGATGGTCAAGGCCCGTTGGTCAGGCGTGACGCATCCGCTACCGAGATTGGCCAGCGCCCCATCCCCGGCCGCCAGCATCCAGGGCACGCCGGCGAGGGCCGGCCAATGGCGTTGATAGGTCGGCGTGAGACCTTGCTCCATCCGGCCGATCGGCGCCAGGTTGTGCGGGGAGATGCGCAGCTCCGCGAGCAGCTCTGCATCCCAGGCGCAATCGTCGAGCCGGAACAGGCCGGTCGCCGACGCCATCGAAAGGCTCGTCGCCAGCCTGCCGAAGAGCCTCCAGTAAAGGAGGTCGCCGAAGCTGAGCCAGCGGACGTCCGACTTCCAGAGATTGGCCTGCACGGTCTTCAGCCACGCCAGCTTGGAAGGCCAGTAGCTGGGATGGATGGGACAGCCCGTGCGCTGCCATATCGACGCCGCATCCAGTCGCTTGCGCAGCTTCGCGGTGGCCGCGGCGCTTCGGCTGTCGGACCAGAGATAGACGGGCGTGAGAGCGTGAGCGGCCTGGTCGGCGACGACGAGCCCATGCCAGAACGTCGACAGTCCGACCGCGACTATGCGCCTGGACTTGGCGGGACCCGCGAGGGTGAGGACCTCGGTGACCGCTCGGGAGACGAGAACCACCAGCCGGTCGGTGTCGATCTCCGCCGTCCCGTCAGGAAGGACGCGTGGAGCGTGAGGGATATGAACTTCGACGCCCGGGACAGGGCGCGCCCGGTGATCGTGAAGGATGGCCCTGACCGACGAGCTGCCGACGTCGATGGCAACCACGTACGAGCCCGCGGCCATGTCTCTTATTCGGGCGCGGGCGTGGGGTAGGGCACGGAGGTCTTGCCCAATGCCTGGAGCCGCGTCGGCACGATGGTGAGCTCCGGGATGTGGGCGCGGCGCGGGAGGGTCAGCAGCATCAGGCACGCCTCGGCGACATCCTCGGGATGGAGCATCGCGTCCGCCACCTCGGGCGGAGGAGCGGTGGGCCGCTTGAGCATCAGCGGCGTGTTGACGAGCCCGGGCTTGATCACCGAGAAGCGCAATCCGTTGAGGTGCTCCTCGAATCCTCCATTGGCGGCCAGGGCGCTCATGCCCGCTTTGCTCGCGGCATAAGCGGGGCCGCTGAGGTCTGGCCAATGACCCGAAACGCTGCCGATCAAAATGACGTCACCACGCGCCTCGCGAAGCTTTTGCAGCCCGGCGTTGATGAAGTAGAACGCGCCGCTGAGGTTGACCGCGATCAGGTGGTTCCAGACTTCGGGCGTGATCTCGTCGAGGCGCCGCCGCGGCACGTTGTCGCCTGCGGCACAGACAAGGATGTCCAGACGGTCGAGCGAATCGACCAGACGCTGAACCGCGGGTTGATCAGTCACATCGAGCTTGATCGGTCCGCGCCGGCCTATCGCATGGCAGATGACACCGGCATCGGTGAGGGCCGTCACGATCGCCGCGCCGATTCCGCTCCCGCCGCCGGTGACGATCGCGACCTTGCCCTTGAGCGATTCAGGCACGGAGGAACACCTTGATGTCGTCGGTCGGCCCTTTCGCCAGCAGCGCGAAAGCCGCCGGACCATCTTCGATCGGCAGCACTGGTTTGAGGGCGCCGATCCCGGCTTTGCCCTGCACGAGCCAATCAAGCGACTGCTGAAAGTCCTTATCCGCATACGCGAACACGCCGCGGATGGTGTGGTTGCCGCGGATGACCCTGCGCCAAGGAAGTGGTGTGTCGTCACTGTGCATGCCGATGAAGATGGCGGTGCCGCCCGGGCTGAGCAGGTCGAGAGCGAGCAGTCGAGTCGCCTCCGAGCCCACAGCGTCGACCACGAGGTCCGCGCTGATTCGCAAGCCATCGGCGGTCGCGTGGACTGCATGCGCGCCGAGCCGCATGGCGTGCTCGCGCCGCACCGGATGGCGCTCGATCACCGTTATCGACTCGATGCCGTGCAAGAGCGCCGCCTGCATGCAGGCCAGGCCGATCGTGCCGGCGCCGATGACGGCGGCGTTCCTGGCGCCATCGGGCGCACCCCGACGGATTGCGTGTACGCCGTTGGCGAGCGGCTCGGCGAGAGCACCGAGGCGGGCGTCCATCCCCGCCGGCATCTCGAACAGGCAGCGCTCGGGAACCGACACGGAGGTGGCGAAGCCACCGGGCACCGCCACCCCGACCAGGTAGCGTTCGGGGCAGAGGTTGCGGCCCCCGCTCGCGCAGTAGGTGCAGTGGCCGCAGCCGACTATCGGGTTGACCGCCACGCGTTTGCCCAGCCACGACCTGTCGACCGCGTCCCCCACATCGATGACGGTGCCGGCGAACTCGTGACCCATCACCAGCGGCGGGACGCGATTCGACATCATGCCGAGGTAGCCTTCGACCTCCGACCCGCAGATGCCTGTCGCCTCGCTGTGGACCAGCGCCTCGCCGGCCTTCGGCTGCGGGTCGGGGATCTCGTCCACGGTCATCCAGCTCGCGCCGCGCCAGGTCAGAGCTTTCATGACGCTTTCATGATGCGCGGCGGCAATACCGAACGGTTACTTTTGGGCCGCCGCGGGTTAGCCTACTGGCGCTCCCCATGGCAAGCAAAAAGAACGAGAAGGCAAAGCCTGCAACGCGATCCGGCACGCCGAAGCAGCTGGCCAAGAAGAATTACGAGAAAGAGCTTCGACGTCTCCAGGTCGAGCTGGTGCAGCTGGAGGAATGGATCCGCCACCACAACCTGCGGGTGGTGGTGGTGTTCGAAGGTCGAGACACCGCCGGCAAGGGCGGCGTAATCAAACGGATCACGGCGCTGCTCAACCCGCGCTACTGCCGCGTCGTCGCGCTCACCGCGCCCAATGAACGAGAGAAGACGCAGTGGTATTTCCAGCGTTACGTGGAACACCTGCCGGCGGCGGGCGAGATGGTCCTGTTCGACCGGAGCTGGTACAACCGCGCGGGCGTCGAGCGCGTCATGGGCTTCTGCACCGATGAGGAATACAAGGAGTTCAAGCGTGCGTGCCCCGAGTTCGAGCGGATGCTCGTGAGGTCGGGAATCATCCTGATCAAATACTGGCTCTCGGTGAGCGACGATGAGCAGGAGCGCAGGTTCAAGGCGCGAATCAAAGACCCGAGCAAGCGGTGGAAGCTGAGCCTGATGGATCTGCAGGCTCGCGCCCGCTGGGTCGACTACTCCGAGGCCAAGGACAAGATGTTCAAGTTCAGTGACATCAAGGAAGCGCCGTGGCATGTGGTCGAGACGGATAACAAGCGAGCGGCGCATCTGAACCTGATCACGCACCTCCTTAAGCAGATTCCCTACAGCGACGTGCCGCAAGAAAGGGCGTTCAAGCTGCCGCCCCGGCAGAAGCGCAAGTACAACCGGCCGCCAAAAACCACGATGAAAATGGTGCCCATCCGCTACGAGGTCCTCTGACCATTCCTCACGTCTCTTTGAGGATGCGGGCGACTGGATCGCGGTAGCGTCTGGCCAGAGCAGCCATGCTGGCCGGGCGCAATACTCTGTCCAATGGGCGACTGCTGCACGCCGAAGGGTTACCGGCAGATTTTCAGTGAGCGGGGCGCGCGGGCGCAGGCGCGTGACTACCGACGCCAGGGCCTGGATGCCACCTCGCGCCGGATCGTCGAGCTCCTGAAAGAGCGTGGAGTCGAGGGATTGACGCTGCTGGAGATCGGGGGAGGGGTCGGCGCCATCCAGATCGAGCTCTTGAAAGCGGGCGTGACGCGCGCCGTCAGCGTGGAGCTGACCCCCACCTATGAGGCGGCGGCGCTTGAGCTGCTGCGCGAGGCCGGGCTCGAGGATCGAGTCGAGCGCCGGGTGATGGATTTCGTCGATGCGGCAGAGCAGGTGGCTCCGGCCGACATCGTCGTGATGAACCGCGTTGTGTGTTGCTATCCAGACCTCACCCGCCTCGAGGGGGCTGCCGCGCGGCACGCTGTTCGCGTGCTCGTCATGAGCTTTCCCAAGGAGCGTTGGTGGACGAAGGCGATGGTCTGGATGGCGAACGTCGGCATGGCCATGACAAGGCGCCAGTTCCGGTTGTTCCTGCACCCGGTCGCGCAAATCTGGGCCGCAGGGGAGTCGTACGGAATGGAGCGCTCGGTCAGCCGCTCCGGAACGTTCTGGGAGATAGCCGCGATGCAGCGGCGTGCACCGCTGCCGGCTCGCGCCTAGGGCAAGAATCGACCCATTTCGGGCGTCGTCCTTCTTACAGATGCTGAAACGCTCACGAGGTGCGCTCGGGGTCACCCTGGCGCTGGTCGCTGCGCTCGTTCCGTCGACTCATGCCGGACCGGTGATCGCGGCTGTGGTCCCGAACACCACCTGCCAGGTGTTTCCCGCCGACAACGTCTGGAACACAGACATATCGAGGCTGCCGGTCAACTCGCACAGCGCTGCCTGGCTGGCATCGACACAGGCCGCGACCCGCAACCTGCATCCCGACTTCGGAGGGCCGCCTTACGGAATCCCTTTCAACGTCGTCCACACCAGCCATCTCACCGCCAACTTCACGTTCCTGTACTGGGATGAAAGCGATCCGACGGTTGCCAGCCCCCAGCCTCAAGGCCCATACCCCTACGGCAGCGACCTCGTCGTCGAAGCCCCGACTGACAGCCATCTGCTGACCATCGACCAGGACACATGCAAGCTCTACGAAACCGGCGGGACCGATTACAACGGTTCGAAGACCGCCTGGTCGGGGGCGATCTTCGACCTGGGCTCCAACCAGCTGCGGCCGGCAGGCTGGACGTCGGCCGACGCGGCGGGCCTGCCCATCTTTCCGGGATTGGTGCGCCTGGACGAGGTCCAGGCAGGCCTCATCGCTCACGCGATCCGGTTCACGGTTCAGCAAAGCGACAAGAGCTACCTGTGGCCTGCCCGCCACCAGGCCGGGTCGGTAAGCAATCCGAACCTGCCACCCATGGGTGCGCGCTTCCGCCTCAAGGCAAACTTTCCGATCTCAGGCTTCGGGCACGAGGCGCAGGTGGTCCTCACTGCGATGAAGCATTACGGCCTCATCGTGGCCGACAACGGATCGAACTGGTACTTCCAGGGCACGATGGACGCGGGCTGGAACTCGGGGCCCTACCCGGCCATGATCAGCGAGCTGAAGACGATACCCGCCAGCGCTTTCGAGGCCGTCGACGAGTCCGCGCTCATGGTGGCCCCTGACTCCGGCCAGGCGTTCATTCCTGCTCGCGCACCGGCGGTGCACTCCAGCCCGGGGCCGGTCACCGGTCGTGGCGCGGCCAACATCGGGGCGACGCCCGGACCGGGCGGTCCACGCCGGCCACAGGCGGTCGGCCGGTGGGTCTTCA
>DATARC010000195.1:0-12518 GCA_036264335.1 Candidatus Dormiibacterota bacterium | reverse complement strand
TTGATGTGGGCATCGATGGCGCGCTCGTAAGACTCGAACGCGACGCCCTTCACCGCATCCAGAAGCTGCGCGCGCGTGAACACGCGTCCCGGTTGGCGAGCCATCGTGGCGAGCAGCTGGAACTCCGTCTTGGTGAGGTCGACGCGCCGGCCGCCGAACCGAGCTTCCATGCGCGGCACGTCGAGCTCAGCGTCACCGGCGCGGATCAAGTCCGACGGGGAGCGCAGCCCTTCCGCCCTCCTCAGCACCGCCCTGACGCGCGCCACCAGCTCTTTCGGGCTGAACGGCTTGCTCAGATAGTCGTCGGCGCCGAGCTCGAGGCCGACCAGCTTGTCGGTTTCCTCGGTTCGCGCCGTCAGCATGATGATCGGGATCTCGCCCTCGCGCCGAAGCGCTCGAGTCACGTCCAGGCCGTCAAGGCCCGGAAGACCCAGGTCGAGGACGACCAGGTCGGGGCGGCCGGTCCGCGCTGAGCGGAGTGCCGCTTGACCGTCAGACGCTACGAGCACTGTGAACCCACCGTGCTCGAGATAGTCGCGAACGAGCTGCACGATGCGAGGCTCGTCGTCCACGACCAGGATGGTGGTCACCGTGGCCATGCTAGTCGGGCGAGGTCACCCTCTCCCGACGGGGAGAGGGTGTGGAGGGGGAACGTGTCACGCCTGCCGCTGGTCAGGAGGTGGCGCGGTCGACGCCGGCGGCTCGCCATGAGCCTTCCTGTGCCACTCCTGCATGCGCTCCTCGATCGCGGGGGGAACGCCGCCGCCGCCGTACCCGCGGTGCTTCCAACCACCGTGCCCACCGCCCCACCGTCCGAACGCGAAGATGCGGAGCAGCAGGAAGAAGAGGAACACCAGGAACAGGATCCCGAACAGGCCGAAGCCGGCGAAATGCGGCTCGTAGTAATAGGGGGGAAGCGCCGCGCCCGCGGGCAGCTGCGTAGCCACGCCCGCCTGGTACGACAGCACGCCGACGATGGCGGCGACGGCAAGCGTCAGCACCACCCAGAACAGACTTAAACCGCGTCTCATTTCGATCACTCCTTGAACTTGAGGGTTGACTGCGTGTCCTCATGGTTCCGCGAGGTTGTGAGCGCGGTGTGAAGAAACGAGGTGCGTGGTGTGGACTTTTGCGCCGTTACCATTGGGTGGAATGGCGAGTCAGCTGCGCATCTACACCATCAAGCCGGGCGAGCTCGAGGATTTTGCCCGCGAATGGGGCGAGCACATCCTTCCCTTGCGCCTCCAGAGTGGATTTCGCGTGCTTGGCCCCTGGGTGATCGACGAGACCAACCAGTTCGTCTGGATCCTCGAGCACGACGGCAACTTCGAGCTGGCGGATTCGCGCTATTACGAATCACCAGAACGAAAGAACATTGACCCCGATCCCATCCGCCACATCGAGAAGAACGAGCACTGGATGCTGCGCGAGCCCGACGCCGACCGTTAGCGGCGCGCCGCTAGAACCCGGCGGGACCCAGCTCGACCAGCTCCGCCGTCCGCTGCCACAACCGCGCCTGAGCCTGCGGGTCCAGCGTCGACTTCGGCGGGTCGATCCGCTTGATCCCCTTGAAGAACCAACCTGTCGTGCCCTCGTGAGCCGGTGAGATGGCCAGATCGGCGAGGTCTTCGGCCACACGGTCAGGCGAACCAGACAACATCCTGGTGATGACCCGAATGGGAGCCCACGCCTCGCGCATGAGCTCTGAGCGGATCAGGCCGGGATGACAGGCGTTGGCCCGAACCTCCCACCGCTTGGCCCTGCGAGCCAGCTCGAACGTGAACATCAGGTTGGCAGCCTTCGTGGCGCCAAACGTGTCGAGCGCGCGGAACTTCTTCTCGTCCATCAGCTGGTCGATGTCGACCCGGGTTGACGATGGAGCCGTCACGGTGAGCACCCGCCCACGGCCGGCGAGCCGATCGCGCAGGAGGTTGGTCAGCAGGAACGGACCGAGATGATTGGTCGCGAGCATCGTCTCGAACCCCTCCTTCGTCTTTCGATAATCGCTCGAAAAGGTGGCGGCGACATTCAAGAGCGCATCGACGTGGTCCACGGTGCGACCGACCTCCCTGGCCGCGGACCGCACCGAGGCAAGCGATGAGAGATCGACCCCAATGCTGCTCACGCGCTTGTCCTCGCCGCCCAACCTCTTGACCTCGGCTTCCAGGCGGGCGGTGGGGCGGGCCAGCAGGATCACCCGCGCGCCGCGCCGGACCAGCACCGACGCTGTGGCTGAGCCGATGGCCCCTGTGGCGCCGGTGAGGACGACGATGGGGTGCAAGCCGGCCACGACTTCAGTGTCGCCGCCTGCGACAGGCGCAGCAACTAGTGTGACCCCATGGCTCCGCTGATCAGCGCTCATCGAGGGTCATGCGGGGTTGCCGGCCTGCCCGCGGCCGAGCGTTATGACCGCGCCATCGCCCTTGGCGTCGATTACGTGGAGCTCGACGTGCGGCGCAGCGCCGAGGGCCTGTTCATCAACTACCACGACGGCGTCACCCCCTCTGGGCGAGCGACGAACAGCCTGGCTTACGCGGACCTCAAGGCCGAGCTCGGCGACGAGGTGCTCACGCTGGAGGAGCTGCTCGAGGTGGTGGCGGGGCGCGTGGGCCTGCACGTCGATCTGAAGGAGCCCGGAGACGAAGGCGACATCGTTCGAATCCTTCTGGCTCATGAGGCGAGCGCGAAATTTGTGGTCACGACCGGCGAGGTCGAGTCGATCCGCGCCGTCAAGGACCGGTTTCCCGATGTCCAGGCCGGGCTCACTTTGGGCACCGACATGAGGTATGCGCGCGTGTGGGCGACCGCGGCCGAGCGTATGGCCGAGCTATTTCCCGGGCCGCGCCTCGAAGGATCCCATGCCGACTTCGTCGCTGCGCATCAGCAGCTGGCTCGGATTCGCCTACTTGATTACTGCAAGCGCAGGCGGCTGCCGGTCTGGGTCTGGACCGTGGACGAGACCAACGAGATTGCGCGGTTCATGGAGGACCCGAGGGTCACCGCTCTGGTGACGAACCGGCCTGAGGTTGCGCTTGGCTTTCGCGGCGTCAGGAAAGCTTGATGTCCGACTGACAGCAGAAGAAACCGAAGTCGGGCGACCATCGCAAGACGAGCGGCGCGTCGGCGGAGCTCACTCGAAAGCACACATTCGTCGGTCCGAATGTGGCTCCGTTGCTGAACTCGTGGCGCTTCCAGGTCTGGCAGCCGGACGCGTCGGTGACCAGGCGGAAGCTGTTCTGCTTCGAGTCGATCAGCGTGAGGTCCTCTGGCGAGGCGTGGGTGGCGCTGCTCGAATTCTTGAATGTCACCTGCATCCTCACGAGGTTGCCCTCGATCTTCAGGTTTGCGACCCAGAGGGTGAAGTCCTGAACGTCGGCGCATGGCGCGGGCGAGCAGTTCAAGGCGGGAACCGGATTCGGCGTCGGGTTGCGGAAGGTGACCTGCATGGCGAGAAATGCGGCAATGGCAATCAGCAGAACCAGCATGAGTGCGGCGGCGGCCGCTCCATAACCGAGCAACCGGCGCCTGGTGACGCGATTCAACGCTCCATCGGTGCCGAGAATACCAAGCGCCGGTGTTGGGCAATTACAATGCCGCGGATGAGTGACCGCGGTGTCCAGCCTGCTGATCCGGGGCTTTGTGCTCGGCTTCGTTGTGGCGGCGTCACCGGGGCCGATCTTCTTTCTCTGCCTTAGGCGCACCCTCGCGCGCGGCTGGTTGACCGGCATTGTCTCGGGACTTGGTGTGGCAACCGCTGACGGGCTCTATGCCGGCCTCGCGGCCTTTGGCATCGGCGCCATAACGACACTGCTTGTCGGCGAGAGTTTCTGGCTGACCCTCATCGGAGGCACCGCCCTGGTCCTGCTTGGCATCCGCACAGTGGTGAGCCGGCCCCAGGGCAACCTGGCTGCCGCCACGGTCGATGGCGCAGGGCTGGCCATCGCCTATGCCTCGACCCTCGGGCTCACTATCACGAACCCCGCGACGATCATCTCGTTTGCCGCCCTGGTGGCCTCACTCGGGATTGGGGTAGGGGCCGGCTACCTGCCGCCGGCGCTCGTGGTGCTGGGGGTGTTCATCGGTTCCGCCACGTGGTGGTGCATCGTCGCCGGCCTCGGCACGGGTTTGCGGGCGCGCGTGAACCCGAGAGTCCTGAGGGGCATCAGCGCTTTCAGCGGTGTCGCGATCGCCACCCTCGGCGTTCTCGCCGTCCTCTCCGCGCTCGAGGTCGAGGGAAGCCTTGGCGTCTGAGCGCGGTATTGAGTTGTTGACGTGAGCGATTCCCCGTTGCGCACTAGAACGGTGACCTGGGCCGACCCCCTGAGCGCGCTGCATGCCGCCGAGGGCATGTCGGGCCTCGAGTTCATGAAGGCAGTCGTATCCGGAAAGCTGCCGCCGCCTCCGATCATGAGCACGATGGGCATCTCCGGGGCCGAGGTGGAAGTTGGCAAGGCGATCTTCCGCGGCGAGGCGGGCGAGTATTTGTACAACCCGATTGGAGTCGTGCACGGAGGTTTTGCGATGACCATCCTCGATTCCGCGTTGGGCTGTGCGGTCCACACCACGCTTGCAGTCGGTGAGCGTTACACCAGCCTCGAGACGAAGGTCAACTTCATCCGCCCGATCACATCCGAAACGGGGCCGGTCCGGTGCGAAGCGGCGGTCGTCTATCGAGGCGGCAGGGTTGCGACCTCCGAGGGCAAGCTCTTCGCCGAGAAGACCGGAAAGCTGCTGGCGCACGGCACCAGCACCTGCATGATCATTCCGAGATGAGCGATCGCTTCAAGCGCTACACGATTCACACGGTGGACGTCTTCACGGATACGCCACTGACCGGCAACCAGCTCGCGGTCGTGCTGGACGCCGAGGGGATCCCCGGCGATGTGATGCAGCGGATCGCCAAGGAGATGAACATCTCGGAGACAACGTTCGTGCTCAAGCCGGAGAGCCCCGGGAGCGTGGCCCGGGTTCGCATCTTCACTCCCACCTCGGAGCTGCCTTTCGCCGGTCACCCGACGATCGGCACTGCGTGGGTCCTGTTCACCGAGGGCCGGGTGCCAGGCGGCTCGGTGGACTTCACTCTGGACGAGGGAGTCGGACCAGTAGCGTTACATGCGGAGCGGGGCGCGAACAGCCTCACGTTCTGGATGACGCACCCCAAGGTGAGCTTTGGCGACATCCTGCCGGATCGTGCGGGCGCTGCGTCCGCCCTCGGGCTCGCGGACGCTGACCTGGCGCCGGACGTTCCGATCCAGGTTGGCACGACCGGTGCGCCGTTCGTCTACGTCGCGCTGAGGGATGCAGCCACTGTCGACCGTGCAGTCTCCGAGAGAGACGCCCTGGCGAAAGTCTTTGAGCACGGCGTGTTCCTTTTTGCAGCCGTGGCTCGGGATCGCCTGTACAGCCGGATGTTCTCGCCGCACGTTTCGAACATCTACGAAGATCCTGCGACGGGGTCGGCCAGTGGACCGCTCGGTGCTTTCGCCGTCAAGTACGGGTTGGTGCGCCGAGCGCCCGAGGTATCCCTGGTCAGCGAGCAGGGCACCAAGATGGGCCGCCGGAGCCTGGTCCGCATCAAGCTGGCATATCCGCCGGACGGTGACCTGCCGTCGCGCATAGAAGTGGGAGGCTCGGTCGTGCCCACGCTCAGAGGCGAGCTGGCCGGAGGCTGGTAGCGATGAAGGTCGACAGCTACCGGTTTCTGCCGCGAAGCTTTCGCTCCTTTTATGAAGGGCGCGGATCATTTGCGGGAGAGGACGAGCCGGTGTGGGCGCCTTTCGAGAAGCGCCTGCAGGAATCGCGGATCGCTCTGCTCACGTCGGCCGGCCTGTATTTGAAGAAGACACAGCCTTCGTTTGACCTCGAGCAGGAGCGCTCGCATCCGCAGTGGGGAGATCCCAGCTGGCGGGCGATTCCGGCCGGGGTTGATGCGGCGGACCTGGCGGTCGCCCACCTGCATATCAATGACGAAGACGTGCTCGCCGACCCGGAGATCGCGCTCCCTGCCCGGCTTCTCGACCAGCTGGCAGCCCAGCGAGTGATCGGCGGCGCCGCGACCGAGCACATCTCGGTGATGGGCTACCAAGAGCGAAGTCTTGAGGGCTGGCGCGACACGACCGCGGGCGAGGTGGTCGCCCACCTGAGGAGCCAGGGCGTGGACGGCCTCATCCTCGCCCCGGCTTGACCCGACTGCTGCTCGAACGTGCCCGTGCTGGCACGATGGATCGAAAGAGCCGGCATCCCCACGGTGGTGGTGACGATGATGCCGGCACTGGCTGAAGAGAGGTTGGCGCCGCGAATCGTCGGCGTCGAGTTCCCCTACGGCCATCCTTTTGGCATGCCGGGCGGCACGTCGATGCAGCGGCAGGTCCTCGAGCTGGCGCTCCATGTGCTGGCGGGGTCGGGCGGGCCGGGCACGAGGGTGGATCTCGACGTGGAGTGGCCGGTCCCGCTTCGGGAGGCGTACCGGGCCTGGCAGCCAAAGGAGGCCAGCCCGATCGTCAAGGTGTTGCTGGAAACCGGCAAGCGCCCGGACTAACTTTCGTTCGGTTCCAGCTTGATCGACACCGAGTTGATGCAGTAGCGCAGGCCCGTCGGCTCAGGGCCGTCGTCGAAAACGTGGCCCAGGTGGCCGCCGCAGTTGGCGCAGGTGACCTCGGTTCGCTCCATGAACAGGCTGCGGTCCACGTGCTCGGCGACTGGAGCATCCTCCGCGGGGGCGTAGAAGCTGGGCCACCCGCAGTGGGCGTCGAACTTGGTCTCTGACTCGAACAGCTTGGCGCCGCAGCCGGCGCACAGGTACACGCCCGGGGTCGTGGTGTCCCAGTACTCACCTGTGAACGGCCGCTCGGTGCCTTTCTCGCGTAGCACGTGGTACTGCGTCGGGGTAAGGTCGCGCTTCCACTCCGCCTCGGTCTTCTTCACGGCTTCCATCTTCTTCATCTCCTTACTGTGCTTCTCTACCTTCCCACGTTACGGCGGACGCCAAACCGCGAGGCGACCTCGTCGTCATGTACGCTGCCAATACACATGGCGGCGCGCAAGAAACCACTCATCGACACCAGCACCTCGCTGGGGAAGGCCGTCCAGAAGCGGCTGGAGAAGGAGCTGATCATCTGGCTTGCGACCGTCGGCGGCGACGGCAAGCCGCACGCCGTGCCGGTGTGGTTCTTGTGGGACGGCAAGACGTTCCTCATCTACTCGCTGCCGGGCCAGAAGGTCAACGACATCGCGGCCAACCCGGCGGTGCAGCTGCATTTCAACACGACGCCCGACGGCGACGATGTCGTCCGTTTCGATGCCGAAGCAACCCGCCTGAAGCGTTATCCGCTCGCCCACAAAGTGCCGCGGTACATCCGCAAGTACATGCGCTTGATCAAGGGTTACGAGTGGGAGCCGGAGGGCTTCGCGCTGAAATATCACATCGCCCTGCGCGTTCGCCCCACCCGCCTGCGCACCGGATGACGCACCCCCTGCATTTCGGGATGAAGCTGTCCGGCCAGGACACGACGATCGAAGCGCTGCGGACGGTCTGGCGCATCGCCGACGAAAGCGACTTCGATCACGTTTGGGATTTCGACCACCTCGCCTCCATCGGCCCGGGCGGACCTGACCGGCCGATCTACGAAGGCTGGGCTCTGCAGGCTGCGATGGCGCAGGCCACGAAGCGCATCCGCATCGGCTGCATGGTCACCGGCAACACGTACCGAAATCCCGCGCTCCTCGCGAAGCTTGCGGTCACCGTCGACCACCTCTCGGGCGGCCGCCTCGAGTTCGGCATCGGCGCCGCATGGGCCACGATCGAGCACGCGATGTACGGGATCGAAGGGCTCGACCACCGGGTTGGGCGCCTCAGCGAGTCGCTGCAGATCATCAAGTCGCTGTGGACCGAGGACAGGACCAATTTTGAAGGCCGCTACTACAAGATGACAGACGCGATCGCGAACCCGAAGCCGATCCAGAAGCCCCATCCGCCGATCTGGATCGGGGCCTCGGGCCCGAGCACCATCCGCCTCGTCGCCAGGCATGCCGACGTGTGGAACATCGGCGGTGGTGAACCCAGCAGGGTCTCAGAGCTGACAGATCTCCTCGAAGAAGCTTGCACCGCGATCGGCCGTGATTCATCGGAGATCCGCCGCTCCATCCAGCTGCGGTGGGACGGAGGCGATGTCCCCAAGCTGGTCGAGCAGTGCGCCCAATACCGCGAGCTGGGCATCACCGAACAGGTCATTTATCTGGATGGCGATCATCCGGAGGCGGTTGCAGCAAAGCTGGCCGATGTGTTGTCTGACCTGGTCGCCTAGGAGCATCCATTCCTGAGTGCGCGAGAATTGCCGCATCAGCCAGCCGCGTTGTTGAGGAGGTAGTCATGGCCGACAGCGTCTATCGAGTCACCGAGCTGGTGGGGACCAGCAGCACATCGTGGGAGGCGGCCGCGAAGAGCGCGGTGGAGACGGCATCGAAGTCTCTGCGAGACCTGCGGGTCGCCGAGGTCGTCAGGCAGGACCTCACCATCGAGAACGGGAAGGTCACCAAGTACCGGGTGAGGCTCAACGTGTCGTTCAAGTACGACGCGCCGGCACCGAAGGCGCGCAGCCGCAAGTAGTCCAACTTCCCCGGCACCGGGTCGATCGCCTGGTGCCGGGGATCCGACTAAGGAGCGCTGGCCGCCATCAGCTGGCAGCCCGCCGCCTTCATCTCCTCGAAGGCCCGCTGGCCGGCCTCCGGGCTGGCCGCGGCGCAAAGATTGACTAGGACTCGGACCTGGAACTCGTGCTTTCGAGCGTCGAGCGCGGTCGCGAGGATCGTGTACTCGGTGATCAACCCGCAGATGTCGATGTGATCGACGCGCTGCTCCCTGAGGACGTCGACCAGCGGGTGACCCCGAGGATCCATCGCCTCGAATGCCGAGAACGCGGCCGCATGCCGCCCCTTGTCAACTATCGCCTGGATGATCTTCTCCCGGACCAGGTTGGAGATCGGAGTGCAGAGCGCGGCCCCGGCCGTCCCCTTGATTCCGTGCGGAGGCCAGGTCTTGATGTAGTCAGGCTGGTCCGAGAAGTGATCGGGCGGGTCCTCGTGGAGGTCGCGGGTCGCCACCACGAACGCGTACTCGCTCCGAAAGTGGCGAACATGCCGGGCGATATGGGCGACGATCTGGGTCCCGCCGGGGACGGGCAATGCGCCTCCCTCGACGAAGTCGTTCTGGAGATCCACTACCAACAAGGCATTCCTCATACCGGCGACTCTCCTCCCCCTAGACTGAGCCTGTATGCGTTCGGTGATCGTAGCGGGCGCGCGCACACCTTTCGGCAAATTTGGAGGGGCTTTCAAAGATGTGCCGGCGGTCGCTCTCGGCGCGCATGCCATCCGAGCGGCCCTGGAGCGCAGCAGGGTGGCGGCCGGCGAGGTCGATTACGTGATCATGGGCCAGGTTCTGCAGGCCGGCGCCGGACAGATCACCGCCCGCCAGGCCGCGATCGAGGCAGGAATCCCACAAGAGGTCCCCGCGATCACCATCAACAAGGTGTGTCTGTCCGGCCTCAACGCCATCGCCCTGGCTGACCAGCTGATCCGCGCGGGCGAGGTGGAAGTGGTGGTTGCGGGCGGCATGGAGTCGATGTCAGAAGCGCCTTACCTGGTGCCGAAGGCGCGGTTTGGAGCGCGCATGGGCAACTCTGAGATGGTCGACTCGATGGTTCACGACGGACTGTGGTCGACGTTCTTGAAGGAGCACATGGGGGAGAGCTCGGACGACGTCAACCGCGAGCTCGAGATCAGCCGCGAAGAGCAGGACGCATGGGCCGCGCGTTCTCACCAGCGCGCCGAGCGAGCCTGGGAGGCCGGCGCGATGGCGGGCGAGGTGGTGACAGTCGCCCTTCCTCAGCGACGCGGTGACGCAATCAAGGTTGATCGGGATGAAGGTGTCCGTCCTGGGACCACCGAAGAGTCGCTGAGCAAGCTGTCGCCGGCCTTCAGGCCAGATGGCACCATCACAGCCGGCAACGCTTCTCAGATTTCCGACGGGGCGGCGGCTGTCGTGGTGATGTCGGCAGATCGGGCTCGCAAGCTCAACCTTGAACCGCTGGTGGAGATAGTCGCGCACGGGATGAGCGCCGACCGCTATGCGTGGCTGCACACGGTGCCGGCGCTCGCCCTGAGCAACGCGCTGAAGAAGGCAGGCCTGTCGGCAGGCGAGCTCGACCTGGTCGAGATCAATGAAGCTTTTGCGGCCGTGGCGCTCAACGCCAGCCGCATGCTCGAGCTGGACCAGGACCGCGTCAACGTCAACGGGGGAGCGGTGGCGATCGGCCATCCGATCGGAGCGAGCGGCGCGCGCCTGGTGCTGACCGTGGCGAATGAGCTGAAGCGGCGAGGGCTTCACACTGGCGCCGCAGCATTGTGCGGTGGTGGCGGCCAGGGCGATGCGTTGATCGTCAAGCGCCTCGGCGACTGACCGCGGCGAGATAGTGAGCGAACGAAAGGCTGCTCCTTTCGGGTCCTGGGCGTCGCCAATCAGCGTCGACCTTCTGCTCAGCGGCGCGGTATCGCTGAGCAGGGGAATGTCGCGCTGGGACGGAGACGATCTCTACTGGACCGAGCTGAGGCCCACCGAGGGCGGTCGCCAGGTGATCGTTCGCCACGGCGGTGGCGGGAACGCGGATGTGACGCCAGCAGGTTTCAACGCCCGCACGCGCGTACACGAATATGGCGGCGGGGAGTTCGGGGTTCACGGGGGAACCGTGTGGTTCGCCAACTTCGACGACCAGCGAATCTACATGCAGGAACGCGACGCCTCGCCTGTCGCGATCACGCCCGCGGTCGACGTCCGGCACGCCGATCTTCTCATCGACTCCGAGCGCGGACGCATATTTGCGGTGCGAGAGGACCACACGACCGGCGCGCCCGAGGCGGTCAACACGCTGGTGGCTTTGGATTGGAAGGGCGATCGCGATGCGCTCACGGTGGCCGGCGGCAATGACTTTTACTCGTCGCCCAAGCTCAGCCCCGATGGCAGGCGCCTCGCATGGCTGACGTGGAACCACCCGAACATGCCCTGGGATGGCACCGAGCTGTGGGTTGGCGAGCTCGACGCCGATGGCAACGCAACGTCGGCTCGAAAAGTCGCCGGCGGCCCAGCTGAGTCGATCTTCCAACCGGAATGGTCGCCCGCGGGCGAGCTGTACTTCATCTCGGATCGCAATGACTGGTGGAACATCTATCGCGTTCGTGGCGAGTTCGACGAGCCCGTGTGCCGGCGCGAGTCGGAGTTCGGAGTGCCGCAATGGGGCTTCGGCATGACGAGGTACGGTTTTGCAGGCACCACTGAGATCGCGTGCCTTTTCTCGGAGTCGAGCGGCACCAAGCTTGCGATCCTCGACACCGCCACGGGCAGCTTGAAGCGGATCGAGCTTCTTTACACAGATCTTCGCGGCCTGGTGGTGAGCGGTCGGCGCGTCGCGACCGTGGCGGCGTCTCCCACGTTGTCGGAGCGCGTTCTCGTGGTCGACATCGACAGCGGCGCTCAGCACGTGGTCAAGGTGTCCAACCCGGCGCACGTGGACCCCGGCTACTTGAGCGTGCCCCAGGCGATCGAGTTTCCGACCGAAGGCGGCCTGACGGCTCACGCGTTCTACTACCCGCCGAAGAACAAGGACTACGCGGGCATGCCGGGAGAGCTGCCACCGCTCGTGGTGCACAGTCACGGCGGGCCGACAAGCGCGGTGGGCTCTAGCTACGACCTCGAGTTTCAGTACTGGACAAGCCGTGGCTTCGGCATCGTTGACGTCAACTACGGCGGCTCATCCGGTTATGGGCGCGCATACCGTCAGCGCCTGAGCGGCAACTGGGGCGTGGTCGACGTTGACGACTGTGTCAATGCGGCGCGCTACCTGGTCGAGCGTGGCCTTGCGGATGGCCGACGGATCGCGATCACCGGTGGCTCGGCGGGCGGGTTCACGACTCTGGTCGCGCTCACCAAACGCAGTTTCTTCAATGCCGGCGCCAGCCATTTCGGCATCGGCGACCTCGTCACGTTCGTCAAGGAGACCCACAAGTTCGAATCCAGATACCTCGACACGCTGGTCGGCCCATACCCCGAGAGAGCCGATCTGTACCGCGAGAGATCGGCCGTCAACTACACGGACGATCTCAACTGCCCCGTGATCCTGTTCCAGGGACTCGAGGACAAGGTCGTTCCGCCAAGCCAGGCCGAAGAGTTTGTCGCCGTCTGCGAAAGGAAGAAGCTGCCGTACGCCTACCTGCCCTTCGAGGGCGAGCAGCACGGATTCCGACAGGCCAAGAACATCCGGCGCTCGATCGAAGGAGAGCTCTACTTCTATTCGCAGATTTTCGATTTCGCGACTGCGGACGAGATCGAGCCGGTCGACATCCACAACTTCGGATGACCGACGGTAAATAATCACTGGGATGTCGGCGTGGCGGAATGGCAGACGCGCCAGCCTTAGGAGCTGGTGTCCGAAAGGGCGTGGAGGTTCGAATCCTCTCGCCGACACCAG
>DATARC010000179.1:0-2660 GCA_036264335.1 Candidatus Dormiibacterota bacterium | reverse complement strand
ATGCCCTCCTCATGACACTGGGCCTGCTGCTGACGTGAGGGCTTACATCACTGCACGACGGCCGGCGGACGTCGCGCTCGACGTGGAGAGCTGGCGCAAACGGGGGTGCAGCGCTTTCGTGCTCCGCAAGGTCGGCGGTGGTGGGTTCGTGGACCAAGAACGATTGGGCGCGGCTCGATATGCGGCAGGCCTTCAGGCCGAGGTCGAGCTCGAGGGCGACGGATCGGATCTCTCCGACGCCGCCTCCAGATGAGCCAGGAGGAGACGCGCGAAAGCCTCGGGCCGCTCCTGGTGGGCTGTGTGTCCGGCCCGCTGGACGAGGACGACGCGACTGCCCGGGACCGATCCGGCCAGGCGGCGCGCAGAGGCGGCGTACCCGTGGTCGAGCTCGCCGGCGACGAAGGTGGAAGGCACATTCACGCGGTCGAGTTCGTTCCAGACCGGTCGCATCGCGCCCGCGCCCATGCCGCGCAGGGACTCCGCAAGCCCCTCAGCGTGGTTGTCCATGCGCGCCGCCCGCACTTGGGCCAGGAAAGACGGGCCGCGTCTTTCCAAACCTGCGAAAAGCGGCAGGCTGCTCCAGTAATCGACGAAAGCTTCAAGGCCGTCGGTCTCGATGCGTTGCGCCAGGGCCTCATCGCCTCGCCGCCTGCCTTCCCGCGCTTCCGGCTCCAGCCCGGCGTGGGCGCCGATGGTGAGCAGCGAAAGCAGCCGCTCCGGTCGCGTTGCTGCGACATGGAGAGCGAGCCGGCCCCCCATCGAGTAGCCGACGAGATGCGTGCGTGCAATTCCGAGGTTGTCCCAGAGCATCTCGAGGTCCGCGGCGCACGCCTCCATCGTGTACGGCGCGCCCGGCTTGACCCGGGTCGCGCCATGTCCGCGCAGGTCAGGCAGGATCCACCTCCAACCTTTGGGCATCAAGGAGATGACCTCGTGCCAGCTCCGGCCGCTCTGGGTAAATCCGTGAAGCAGGGTCACCGGCGAACCTTCGCCGATCACCTCATAGTTGAGGCGCACGTCTTTGCCTTCGAGAATCACCACTAGATCATGGATGTAACTCAATCGTTCGCTGCAACCTTCGTCGATGAGCTTGCCGCTCAGGGCGTCGACTTCGCGTGCATCTCGCCCGGCTCGCGATCGGCGCCGATCGCCATCGCCTTGCAGCGTCACCCCAAGATCCGCGTGTTCATTCACATCGACGAAAGGTCCGGATCGTTCTTCGGGGTCGGGCTCGCCAAGGCATCCGGGAAGCCAGTCGTCCTTCTGTGCACGTCTGGCACCGCCGCTGCGGAATTTCATCCAGCTGTGGTCGAGGCTTTTCATTCACGCACTCCGTTGATCGTCCTGACCGCGGATCGCCCACCCGAGCTCCGTGATGTCGGCGCCAACCAGTCCATCGACCAGCAGCGCCTCTACGGAACCGCGGTGCGATGGTTCTTCGATCCCGGCGCGCCGGTCGAGTCAGCGGGTGCACCACGACAGTGGCGCCGCCTTGCGGCCCGGGCCTACGCGGAGTCGTCCGGCGGGCCTGTGCACATCAACCTTCCGTTCCGCGAGCCCCTGGTCCCGACGCCGGGCGAGCTGCCGGTCGCTCTCGGCACGCCGGGCCAGGCGATGAGCGCCGGCCGGATCCTTCCGACGCCCGGTCAGGTGACGACGCTGGCGTCCGCGCTGCAAAGGTCGCAAAGGCCGCTCATCGTCGCTGGGGAGATGCGGGACGGCGACCGGCTCGCGCCGGCCCTGAGCCGGCTGGGGCTGCCCGTGCTCGCGGAGCCAAGCTCGCAGCTCCGGCGCGCTGAGACCGGCGCTGCCGTCGAGTCATATGAAGCCCTGCTCAGGGCCGGATGGTCGTTGCAGCATGGGCCCGACCTGGTGGTGAGCATCGGGAGCACGCCGACCTCGAAGGTCCTCAGCGCCTGGCTCGCGGCCGCCTCGGCGCAGACGTTTCTGATCGATCCGGACCGCCAGTGGCGAGACCCCGATCAGGTCGCCAGTCACGTGATGGCCTGCGATCCCCAGGCTCTGCTCGAGGCCCTCCCGCCGATGGATCGAAACGCGTGGCGCGAAGAGTGGATGTCCGCCGGGAAGCGTGCCACCGCGGCGATCGCGGCGACATTCGTATCGACGCCGCTGCACGAAGGGCACATCGTGCGCGCGCTGGCTGCACGCCTTCCCGACAACGGGCAGGTCTTCGTCGGTTCAAGCATGCCGATACGAGCGGTCGACAGCTTCTGGCCCTATGCGAAGACCCAGCAGCGGTTCTACGGCAATCGTGGCGCCAGCGGCATCGACGGCCTTGTCTCGTCAGGCCTTGGCCTGGCGGCTGGGCGGAGCAACGTGCCCACTGTGCTGCTGCTAGGTGACCTGTCGCTGTATCACGACATGAACGGCCTATGGGCGCTGCGCCGCCACGGCCTCAGGGCGACCATCGTGGTGTGCGACAACAACGGCGGCGGAGTTTTCAACTTCCTGCCGCAGGCCCAGCACCAGGACGTGTTCGAGGAGCTCTTCGCAACGCCTCTCGGTCTTGACTTCGCGCAGGTGGCGCGACTCTACGACCTCGTGTACAGCCCGGTGACCGATCGTGCCGGCCTCGAGCCGGCATTGGTCGACGCTCTGGCGGCGCAGACGCCGACCCTGGTCGTGGTCAAGTTCAAGCG
>DATARC010000176.1:0-17293 GCA_036264335.1 Candidatus Dormiibacterota bacterium | reverse complement strand
TGGAGCGGGAGACGGGGATCGAACCCGCTACCTCAACCTTGGGAAGGTCGCGCTCTGCCAGATGAGCTACTCCCGCGCGAGCTCCATCTTATTTGAGAGCTAGGTTTCGACCACGCCTTCGGCCTGGGGGGCCATCTCGGTGACGACCGAGCGCACGAGGGCCGAGTACTCCTCGACCAGGGCAGCCGACTTCACAGGGTCGAGGGTCGACGCGATGATGTGGTACTCGGGACGGTCGGCATCGGGCACCACGAGCACCCACCCGCCCTCGACAAACACCTTCACGCCATCCGTGAGGTCGACTCGATCCTTGATGTGCCTCTCCATCATCGTGCGCATCACGCGCCCCTTGATCTCCCAGGGGCAGAACTCAACTGCGGTTCGGTGCGCCACCGCAGGAATCTTCTGCTGCAGGCTGTCGAGCGAGGCGCCGGTGTGCGCCAGCAGCTCGAGCAAGCGAACCGTGGTGAAGATGGCGTCGAACGACATCGCGAAATCCGGCCAGCAGTAGCCGCCGGCACCGTCGGAAGCCACCACCGTGTCTGCATGTTGAGCGGCGCGGAGGACCGCACCGGGCGTGATCTTGGTGGGCACAAAGCGGCTGTTCATCCTGTCGGCGATCATCGAAAACGCCAGCGAAGCGGAGGCCGGGCCGAGCACCAGCCCTTGCCGCTCGGCCAGCGCCAGCTGCACCACGATCGCGAACGCAGCATCGTGGTCGAGCACCTCGCCCGTCTCATCGATCAAGAAACACCGCTCGCCCGGCGTGTCGATGAACACCCCGAGCCTCGCCTTCACCGCCGAAACGATCACTCCCATCTCCTGGAGGTGCGCGCGGAAGCTCGACGCATCCTGCTCCGCGACAATCTCAGCAGGCGCGGCCTCCAGCGGAATCACGGTGGCGTTCATCTCCTGCAGCACCCGCGGCAGCGCAAGTGCGGCGGCGCCGTTGTTGTAGTCGACGAGCACCTTGAACGCCGAACCACGCACCGCCTCGAGGTCCACCTTGCTCAGGATCTCCTCCACGTAACGGTCCGTCTGGCCGTCGCGCCTGATGATCCGGCCCATTTCGTAGTGCGAGACGCGCCTGATGTCCTCCCTGAAATAAAGGCTCTCGAGCTTGCGCTCCGTGCGCTTGTCGAGGTCGAGCCCGTGATCGTCGAAGATGCGGATGTCAACCGAGCGCGGATCGACCGGCGACGTCTGCACGTGCACGGCCGAGACGCGCGTGTGGCGCGCCCAGTAGCGCGCCACGGGGGCCGCCAGCACCGAGAGGTCGGTCACGTTGGCGCCCGACGAGATCAGTCCCGACGTGATCGCGCGGAGGATCATGCGAGCGGACCGCGTGTAGTCGCGAGAGATCGACATCTCGGTGCCTTTCGGGCTGAGCGCTCCGATCGCGGCGCCGAGGCGGGCGCCGAACTCGGGCGTGAACTCGACATTGGTGAGGCCCGTGAGGCCATACGACGAGAACAACCCGCGCTTCCATGAGCCCGCCCAGATGATCGACTCGTGCACGACCGCGCCCGGCTCGACCTCCTTGTTCGGCCAGATGCGCACGTTCGGGTTCACGGTCGCGCCGGTACCCAGCACCACCTCGCTTCCGATCACGCTGCCCTCCTCGAGCAGGCAGCCGTTCTTCACAGTCACCGAGCGGCACACCACCGCGCCGCGAAGCCGCGAGTTCTCGCCGATGTAGCTGTGGTCCCACATGATCGAGTTGGAGACCTTCGCGCCTGTGTCGATGGTCGTGTAGCCGCCCACCACGCAGGGGCCGTTGACCCACGCGCCTGTGCGCACCTTGGCGCCCGCACAGATGAGGGCGGGGCCGTCGATGCGGGCCGATGACGAGACCTCGGCGTCGGGGTGCACCCAGATCGACTCCCCCACCCTCTCGCCTGGGATGTCGACCTTGACCCGTCCCTCGAGGCAATCGAAGTTGGCTTTGACGTACGCGCTGTGGCTGCCGACGTCCTCCCAATAGCCTGGCGCCACCCAGCCAAAGACCGGCTCCCCCTGCTTCAGCAGCTTGGGAAACACGTCGCCCGACCAGTCGGTGATCTCGCCTGGCCGAAAGAAGTCGAACACCGCCGGGTCGAGGATGTAGATGCCGGTGTTGGCCAGGTCGGAGATCACCTCGCCCCAGCTCGGCTTCTCGATGAACCGCTGCACGGCGCCACCCTCATCGACGACCACCACGCCGTATTCGAGCGGGTTGGGCACCGGCTTCAGCACGATGGTGGCGAGGGCGCGACGCTCGCGGTGGAACCGGGTGGCGGCCACCAGGTCGATATCGGTGAGGGAATCGCCCGAGATGACGACGAACGTCTCGGTCAGCTGTGGGCGCGCGAGCATCACCGATCCGGCGGTGCCGAGAGGCGAGTCCTCGACCGAATACGTGAGAGCCACCCCCTGCTCCGATCCGTCGCCGAAATAGTTTCGAATCGAGGCGCCGAGGTACTGCACGGTGGCCACCACGTCGCGCATCTGGTGGCGCCGCAAGTGAAGCAGGATGTGCTCCATGATCGGGCGCCCTGCGACAGGCACCAGGGGCTTTGGCTGGCGGCTGGTCAGCGGTCGGAGGCGCGAGCCTTCGCCCCCGGCCATGACTACCGCCTTCATGCCCCAGCCATCGCAGTCGATACCATCGTAAGTCGATGTTGGAAGAACTCGACCACGGCTATTCGGCGCGCGAGGAGCTGAACGACTTCGCGCACGACCTTCTATGGACCTGGGAGCCCCGTATCGAAGCCGCCTTCAAGGTCCTGGACCCAGAGCGCTGGGAGGCGACCCGGCAGAACCCCGTCATGCTCCTCTCGCAGCTTGGCGATGAGGGTGTCGCCAAGGCGATGGAGGGTCAGGAAGCCAAAGCCGCCCTGGCGACAGCACGCGCCGCCTACCGCGAGTACTACGACCGGAACCCAGCTTTCATGAACGCCCAAGCACCCCTGGTCATCGGCTACTTCTCGCTCGAGTTCGGCCTGGCCGAGTGTCTTCCGATCTACTCGGGCGGCCTCGGGGTGCTCGCCGGCGATCACCTAAAGGCCACCAGCGACCTCGGCCTGCCGCTCGTTGCGGTCGGCCTTCTTTACAAGCAGGGTTTCGGCCGCCAGGAGATCGACGCGGGGGGCCGCCAGGTCGAGGTCTACTCCGAGCATCGAGGCATCGATCTACCGGTGCGGAGGGTCGAGGGCGTCGAGGTCGAAGCTCCGATCGGCGACCGTACAGTCAAGATCGCCGTATGGCGCGCCCAGGTCGGCCGCGTGCCGCTCTTCCTGCTCGACACCGACCTCGAAGCCAACCCGCCCGATTTGAGGGCGATCACCGACCGCCTATACGTACCCGAACCGGACCGCCGCCTGCGCCAGGAGATCGTCCTCGGCATCGGCGGCGTGCGGGCGCTGCACGCGCTGGGCATGGTGGCCGGCGTCTACCACCTGAACGAGGGGCACAGCTTCCTGTGCGCGATCGAGCGCATCCGCGAGCTGCGCGCATCGCGCCGCATGACGCTGGAGGAGGCGCGCCTGGTCGCCCGCGCGGGCATCGTCTTCACGACGCACACGCCGATCGCCGCGGGCAGCGACTACTTCGAGCCAGGCCTGGTGTGGGACCTTCTCGGTCCTTACCTGAACGAGGTCGGAATCTCGTTCGACCGCTTCATGGACCTCGGCCGCCAGCGGCCGGGCGATCCGCGCGAGCGTCTGTGCACCACATATGCGGCGCTCCGGCTGGCCGACCAGTCGGTCGGCGTAAGCAGGCTGCACGGTGCGGTGTCGAAGCGGCTGTGGAAGGACGCATGGAAGGGCCTGCCCGAGGTCCAGGTGCCGATCGGCTCTGTCACCAACGGAGTCCATATGCCGACCTGGGTCGCGCCCGAGATCAGAGACCTGCTCCGGAGATTCGTCGGGCCTGACTGGTGGGACCTCGATGGGAGGGACGGCCGCTGGGAGGCTGTGTTCGAAATCCCCTCGGCCGAGCTGTGGTCATTGCACATGGACCTGAAGCGGCGGCTTCTGGAGGTAGCGCGCAAACGCTCCGAGCACACGTCCGACCTCGACCCGAACGCGCTCACCATCGGTTTCGGCCGGCGCTTCGCGCCGTACAAGCGGGCCAACCTGCTGCTTCAGGACTCGCCACGCCTGACCAAGATGCTGCGCAGCTCGAAGCAACCCGTGCAGTTCCTGTTTGCAGGCAAGGCGCACCCCGCCGACCAGCAGGGAAAGGACATCGCGGCGGACGTCGTCGCCTTCGCGCGCCAGCAGCCCCGCGTCGTGTTCCTCAAGGACTACGACATCGAGCTCGCGGGCCATCTGGTTCGGGGCGCTGACGTGTGGCTCAACAACCCGCGCCGGTTTCTGGAAGCCAGCGGGACGAGCGGCATGAAGGCGGGCGCCAACGGGGTGCTCAACGTCAGCATCCTCGATGGGTGGTGGGACGAGGGCTACCGGCCGGAGCTCGGTTGGGCGATTCCCTCAGGCGCCACAATCGACCGGCAGGGCGTGGACGACCAGGCCGAAGCCGAGAACCTGTACCGGCTGCTCGAGCGCGAGGTGGTGCCCGCGTACTTCGAGCGGGACGAGAACGGGATCCCGCAGCGCTGGGTGGAGATGATGCGGGCATCGATCAGGCATATCGCCACGGAGTTCGCGGCGAGGCGGATGGTGATCGACTACTTCAACATCGCGTACGCGCCCGGGGCGCGGCGGGTGGAGCAGCTGCGACTGCTGCCTGACTGGGGTGGCTAAGGCTCGGTAACCGGTCAGACGTTCCGCGCCCATTTGGCTGGAATCGCCGTGGTCAGTCGACCAGGGTTGGGCTGCCCCGCCGCTCCCGCCGCGCGCCAATGCCCGCGAGGTACAGCTGCACGTATTTCTCGGCCGACCGCGACCACGACACGTCCTCTGTCATCGCGCGGCGTACCAGCCAGGCCCACAGCGACGGATGCCGGTACGTCTCCGCCGCCCTGACCACCGCTCCGAAGAACTGCCACGCGTCGTACTCGTCAAACCGGAACCCGTTGCCGGTCCCGGCCACCGGGTCGTAATCCTTGATCGTGTCCGCGAGGCCGCCCGTGGCACGCACCACCGGGATCGTGCCGTAGCGAAGGGCGATCAGCTGCGCCAGGCCGCAAGGCTCGAAGCGCGACGGCATCCACAGCATGTCGGCACCGGCGTACACCCGCTGCGCGAGCGCCGAGTCGAATCCGATGGCGGCGGCCACCTGCTTCGGCTTCTCGGTCGCCCAGCGGCGGAACATGTCCTCGTACCGCCGGTCGCCCGCGCCAACCACCACGACCTGCAGGCCGAGATCGATGAGCGCCGGCATCGCCTGCTCGACAAGGTCGAGACCCTTCACGTCGTAAAACCTCGACACCATCGCGCAGAGCGGACGGTCGGAGTGCCCGAGCTTCAGCTCGCTGCGGAGCTCCGCGCGATCCAGCGCCTTCGCCTCCGGCGCGAGCGCCGAATAGTGGTGCGGGATGTTGGGGTCGTGCTCCGGATCGAAAAGCTCGTAGTCGATCCCGTCGATGATCCCGTGCAGCTTGTGCGCGTGCACGCTGAGCAGCTGGTCGAGGCCTTCGCCCAACTCAGGTGTCTGGATCTCCTTCGCGTAGCGCTCACTGACGGTGTTGACGACATCGGCGAGATGGATGCCTCGCGCCAGGAAGTTGACGGTGTCATCGAGGCCCGGGATTCCAGCTCGAAGCAGGCCCCACTTCTCCAGGCCTGCCAGCTGCAGCGCCCCGAAACCGAACTTGCCCTGTTCGGCCAAGTTGTGAATCGTCAGCGCGGTGGCGATCTCGCCAATCGGCGTTTCCGCATATACCCGCTCGATCAGGTTCGGCACCAGCGCCGCGAAGGCGTCGTGGACGTGGATCACATCAGGCATGAAGCCCAGCGGCTGGAGCATCTCGAGCAGCGCCCGGTTGAAATAAACCGACCTTGCGTCGTCGTCGGCGAATCCATAGATCCCGTCACGGTCATACAGCGCGGGACAGTCGACGAAGTAGACGGCGATCTCCCCCAGGCGACCCTCGAAGATCGTGGCCGCAAGCGTCTGGGCGCCCAGCGGCACCTGGAGATCGGTGACCGCGGGCTTCAGGCCGAATCGTGCGATGTCGACCTGGCGGTACCGAGGCATTACCAGCCTGACGTCGTGGCCCAGCCGGTGCAGCTCCTTGGAAAGCGCCGCGGTGACGTCGGCGACGCTGCCTGACTTTGCGAACGGCATGAGCTCGGCAGTCGCGATGAGCAGCTTCAAACGGCGCACCTCTGCGACCTCGACCGGCTGCGGATCGCCCGGTATCCGCAAGCCAAGCGAGCCATTGGGCGGCACCTGCTCGATATCGCGGCCTTCACGACTCACGACAAGGGCAAGCTCCAACGTGTCGCCTTCTCTCTTGGCAAGGTGGGTGAAAGGCACGGACAGGAAGAAAGGGTCGGTGGCCTCCCAATCGGTCTCGGGTTCGGCCTTGGTCTGCGGCTCGACGACGCGCGCCACGGTGACGGCTGCACCGCCCTGCGCCCTGGGCACGACCCGGATCACGTGCGCGGGCTCGAACCCAAGCTCGGCCGTCGCCGCGACTGGGAGCGGCAGGTCGAGCGTGCCGCCGCCATCAGACGCCGGCGCCCCCGAGCAGTAGATCCAGAACTCGATGTGCTGGGCTTCGAGCTCGGCCGGGGTCCGCGGTGTGTCGATCCTGAAATACAGGCGCTCGTGGTCGCAGCCGTAGAACACGCGCTCTACAACCCCCGCCGGGCGGTGCAGCGCGCCAAAGCCAGAGCCGACCAGGTAGTAGCCGGCGTGACTCCAGGATGGGTCCTTGATCGATGTCGGGCTGATGCTGATCGAGGGGACGCCGCGCTCGGGGGTGCTCGCTCGCTCGATGATCGGCTGGAACAGGCGCGCCGGCGGCCGCTGCCCCATGAGCTTGTAGACGTTGCGCAGGTGCAGGCGGAACTGGTTGTCCCAGATCGGGTCCATGCCCGAGTCGTGCTTGCGGCTGAACCACCAGAACCAGTCGCTGCCTTCGGTGATCAGGATCTCGCGCCAGGCGAGCGCGGCCTGCTCTGATTCTTTCGGCCGCTGGCGCAGCTGGTCCTCGAGCCAATCGCGAGTCTCCGCCAGCAGGTCCCAGGCGACGTTGTGCTCGGGGTCGCCGATCCAGGTGTCGAGGCTCGCTCCGATCCAGCTGCCGGTGTGCAGGCGATGCAGCTGCTGGCGGGCGGGGTGCTCCTTCAGGAAGTCGCTAACGGTGGTCGTGATGATTTCCTGCGAGGCTTCGAGCTCCGTGTAGAGCGCGTTCAGGAAGTCATGGCCGTCCCGCGGGTAGAACTCCCACGCGTTCTCTCCATCGAGCGCGATGACAGCCAGGAAGTCACGGTCCTCCTGCTGCTCCCGGATTCGCTTGAGACGCCCGACGAGGTCCCTCGCCGCGTCGATGGAAGACATCCGCTGGTAGTCGAAGCCGATCACGTTCGACAGGTTGGAATCGCGGAACACCATCGCCACCGAGCGGCCTTCGCGGTCGACATGATGCGGCTGGTAGAGACGCTCGGGCGAGAGGTTGCCTTCGACCGACCGGGCCAGGACCTCGGCGTCGCTGATCATCCAGTCGATCCCTGCTTTCACAGCCAGGCCGACCACGCTCTCCCCCACGGCCATCTCCGAAGGCCACATCCCGACCGGCTTCCGCCCGACAAGGCGCTCGAACAAGCCCTGGCCCAGCTCAATCTGCCGCTCGGCGTCCTCTTTGTGCGAGAAGTGGCGCTCGGGAAGCGGGAGCTGCGGATTGGCCGTCCGCGCCGAATCCACGTGGCACAGCAGCGGAAGGATCGGATGGTAGTAGGGAGAGAAGGTGAGCTCGGCCTGGCCGCGGTCCGCCAGCTCCCGGTACTTGGGGATGACCAGCTGCATGATCTCCATCTGGGCCTCGAACAGCGGGTCCTTGTCGTCCTCTGTGAAGTCGTGGTCCTTGCGCTTCAGCTCCGCAAGTCGCGGGTCCGACTCAGCCCAGTCGGGATCGCACCAGGCCAGGTTGAACCACACCTGCAGGTCGCGCAGATCGGCCGTCGTGAACTGCGCATCGATGGGCCGCGAGGCCAGCTCGAGGTATCGCGGCGACTGCTGCACGCGCAGCGCCCGCGGGGATTCGCGCATCCAGCGAAGGACGAAGTCGCGCTCCTCGCCTGAGAGGTCCTCGGCATTGCGACGGCTCAGGTTCAAGAAGAGGTCGACGGACTCCTCCTTGCCGTAGTCCTCGATCTGCGCGAGCAAGGAGGGGACGAGATTGAAAGTCGTCCTCACCTTTGGATACGCGTCGAGCAGCGCCGGCATCTTGTAGTAGTCCTTGGCGGAGCGCAGTCGCACCCAGGGCAGCAGGTATGTGTTGGTGAGATCGTCCTTGTAATACGGCTGGTGCATGTGCCAGACAAACGCGACGTGGAGAGGCTTCACCTGTCCATCATCCCAGCGTGGCGCTCCGCAGGTTTTCTACTTGGCCGCGTCGTCAAGCGCGCGAATGAAGTTGACGTATACCCGCTGCTGCTCGCGAAGGATGCCCAAGGCACCAAGCTCCCACCATTCGTCGGGAGTGAAATATGCGCTGACCTCGGCCTCCGGACCCGACTTGCTGAACCACTGGATGAGATGCAGGTTGTCGGATTGCAGGAGCCACTTCGCAATCTCGACGAACCGCGGGTCGCCTGTGAGCCGGGCCTTGTTGTAGGCGTGGTGCATCAGCCGGAAGATGCCTTGTTGCGCGTGGTTGCCCAGGAAGAACTCCATGCCGCCCTCGCCCGCCCAAGTGGTCCCGTACTCGTTGATCGGCACCTCGAAACCCCCGTCCCCAAGCTCAGCGATCGCCTCAGACGCCAGCATCATCTTCACCTTTCGATTCTTTAGCGCGGCGGCGAGCGCAGGTACGAAGGTGAAGATCCCGGTGTTGGCATGGTGGTGCTCGCCAAACGTTTCGAAGTCCCATCCGAGCGTGACCACGTCGCCCCACGTCTCGCGAATCCAGCCCGCATAGCGGTCCGGCGTCAGCGGAAACTCGGACCAGCCGCGATTGGAGAACCGGTAGCCGACGTCGTCCGAAAGGTCGCGGTGGCGGCACAGCAACGCCATGCGCTGCAGCGGATAGCGATAGACGTGCGTCGGATCGCGCCACCCCATCTGCCACGGCCGGCCCTCCATGAAAGCGCCGGTGAAGCCGCACTGCTGCAGCGCGAAGTAGACATCGTTCGACATGAACATCTCGGTGGTGTCGGTCGCCGTCACCGGCTTTTGGAACAGGTCCTCGAGCCGCTTGCGCGCCCCCACCATGGCCTCCTTGAAGGCCACCACGTCGACGTAGAACAGCCAGGAGTGGTACGGCTCCACGCACACCACCTCGACGTTCGGGCCGGCGCACAGCGACTTGAACGAATCGAGCACCTTCGGCCCCCACGCCTCAGCCTGGAGCAGGAAAGAGTTGCTGAAACCGATCGACATCTTCCAGCCGCGCCTCGTGAGGTCACGGAACATCTTGGTGGCGGGGACATAGGAGTTTTTCGCCACCTGGTCGAAGTAGCGCCGGTTCATGGGCTCGTCGAACACGAAGTCGGCCATGGCTTCGGGGGACGTCTTCGGAGGGATGACCTGGGCGGGCAGCTTCAGCCTGCGCGGCTGATGCACGACCGTGTAGACGACGAGATTCTCAGCCACGCCGTGCTGCCGCCTTGCTCGCCGGCCGTTTCACGGCCCTGGATGCTTCGGGCGCTGCCGGCGGCAGCCGCACCGCTTGCTGCGCTCCTGCAAAATCCACCTTGAGCAAGAGCTCGTCAATCACCTTGTCCCAGATGTACTGGCGCGCCGTGACCCGACCGCGGCGGCGTATCGATGCCGCCAGCTGCGGTCGCTTTTTCAGCACGGTGAGGCCCGTGACGAGCTCGATCGGGTCGTCGGTCTCCATGACCAGGGCGTTGCGGTAAGCGTGGGCATAGTCCTCACCCGTCGCACCGGTCACGGCGAGGCCGCCGGCGGCCATCACCTCCAGCCCCACCAGGCCGAACGGCTCGTGGCCGGAGTTCGCCAGCACTGCGTCGCCCGCGGCGTAGATGATCCCCAGCATGTCTTCGGAGACGAAGCTGGCGAGGTTGATCAGGTCGGCGTCGGGGTTGTCCCGGAGGATGGTCACGAGGCCTGCGGCGTCGACCGGCGACTTCACGCTTACCAGCGTCAGGCCCTGGTGCTCGGCGTGTGACAGCACCTGGCCGCCGTGCGGCTCGCGCCCGCCTCGTATCACCAGCTTGACGCGCGCGCCATGGCGCTTTAGATAGCCCGCGGCCGAGACGGCCATCAGCCAGCGCTTGTCCGGATCGAAGCGGCCGATCTTGAAGCACAGATGATCCGCTGCGGCCGCGGACCGGATCTCGGCCACCGCCGCCGGGTCCGCATCGTGGATCGATGAGCGCGGGATGCCGTTGGGGATGACCATCGGGTTCTGTCCCGACTCCCACATCTTGAATTTCATGTAGCGGCTGACCGTCGTCATGGTCGTGGCGAACGCCAGTGCACCCCAGTTGATGCGCTCGAAACCAAATGTGTTGTTGGCGTTCCACAACATCACGACGCGGTCGCGCAGGCCCCGGTAGTACAGGGAGTCGGAGATGAGGTTCATCGAGGCGGCCGTGTGCCACTCCTCGCCCAGGAGGACGACGTTGCGTCCGGAGGCCACCGCAGGAGCGATCACCTGGTTGATGAGGCTCAAGGGCAGGCTCGAGTTCCAATCGCGGACCTTCTCGTCTTCGCCCTCGTACACACCGCCGGGATGGCGCTTCGATATCCACTGGCACCACCGGTGGTAATGAAGGCGGCCGCCCTCCTGTGTCTCCTCGCCGGGAAGATCCGGGTCGCCGCAGAAATAAAGATGCGTGCTGTAGCCCGCCTGGGCCAGTGCGCGGGCGAGACCTTTGACGCGAACACCGAGCCCGCCGGCCTGGCTGTACTCATCGGGACCCTCGAAGCTGAGGATCACAAACGCCGTCGTTTGCGGCGTGAAGTTCACTTGCCCGCCCGCACGGCTTTGAGCGCCGCCGCATGTAGCTCTGCGTTGGGCGAGCACAGCAGGGTGGTCCGCGTTTCGAGATTGCAGGTGAGCCGGCTCAGCGAATTGCCGTTGACGTCGGTGGCGGTGCCGCCGGACTCGGTGAGGATCAACACGCTCGCGCTCATGTCGAATACTCGCATCGGTATTGGCGCGCAAAACGCATCGAAGGCGCCGGCGGCCGTATGGGCGATCGACAGCGCCATCGAGCCGAGGATGCGAACCTTGCTCGAGCTCATGACCAGGCCCTGCGCGGCCGCGAGCGAGCGCGGGTTGCTCTCCAGCGCGATCAGCCGGATTCGCCCGGGCGCCTCCGCAGATTGGACCTGGATGGGCCGGCCATCCCGCCAGGCCCCCTCGGTGCGAACGGCTTTCCATTCCTCGCCGTTGACGAGGTTGAGGACGTAGCCCGCGACGGTGTCGGCAACCGTCGGGCCGTCGAGCAGCGTGAGCATGAGCCCAAAGAACGGAAGGCCCTGCTTGGCGTTGAGGCTGCCGTCGACAGGGTCGACGAGGATCAGCGGAAAGTCGGCGCCGTAGCGGCGCAGCCCGATCTCCTCGGAGAGAACCGAGAAATGCTCGCCGTCATCCGCAATGGCATCGAAGTGGCCGAGCACCACGGCCTCTGCGGCGCGGTCCAGCTCCATCGTCGTGTCGCCGCCGGCGCCGATCGTCAGCTGGGCGCGGCCGGCCTCAGTGCCCGCGAGCGGTACGACGGTGTCGCGCACGGACGCGCCGATGCGCTGGAAAAGTGCGAGCCAGTCGGCTGGGCTCAGCGCGCTCGACGAAAGCCACCAGCGACGATCGCAGTCTCAGGCAAGGTCGGCGCTGCCCGAGAATTGCGGGTCGATCTTTCGGCGGCGGCGGCGACGACGCTCGACCACGATGGTGGTGAGGAAAGGCTGCTGCATCGCCCAAACCCTCTCGATGAGCTGCGGGATCGGGATGCTGTGCGGAGCATCGATCCCGAGCAACACGAGGCGCTCGGCCGCGGAATCCGTGAGCTCCGTCTTGTCGTGCAGATTCAGCTGCTCGAGGGTTTCCAAGATGTCGTCGAGGCGGCGCAGCGATTGCCGCCGCTCCGGATCGTCGCGCTGGAGCATCGCGAACAGCTTACTTGCTGGCGGCGCCGGTTAGGGCGAGGCTCACCTCGGCCGGACGCTCGAACTGCAGCCAGTGGCCGGCGCCCTCCAGCACCTCGAGCCGGTACTCGCCCTGGACATGCTCAGCCGTCGCCTCCGCCGCCCTGCGGCCGAGAGCGGGATCCTGGTCGCCCCAGAGCAGGACGGTGGGCATGGTGATCGGCCCGATTTGAATCGGGGTCTCCCATGCAGCCCCGCCGGCGCGAAGGTTGGCGCGGTAGTAGTTCAGCGCGGCGGTGAGACGGCCGGGGCGGCTCACCGAGCGGGTGAAGTGGTCGACGATGCTGGTCGGTACTGCGTCCGGGTTGGGCCCGAGCGAAAACATGGAGCGGAGCCGGCGGTAGTCGTCGGCGGCGAGCACCTCCTCGGCCTTGCCCTCGATGAGGAACAGGCCGACGTAGCGCGAGCGCGCCTGCTGGTCTTCGTCACCGTGGCCGGCCGCGGCGAGGGCCGCGGGATGCGGCACGGAAAGAGCTGTCAGCGTCTTTGTCATCTCCGGATATTTCCCTGCGAAGTACCACGCGACCATCGCCCCCCAGTCGTGGCCCGCAACGTGCGCGTTGGTCCGCCCGAAGGAGGTGATCAGGTAACGAACGTCGTCGGACAGGTGATCGATCGAATAGCTCTCTACGCCTTCCGGCGCGTCGCTGAGCCCGTAGCCGCGCAGGTCGGGCGCCACGGCGAGAAGGCCGGCGCGCGCCAGCGCGTCGACCTGCTTCGACCAGGATTCGGCGCCCTCCGGGAACCCGTGGAGGAGGATGAACATGTCGCCATCGGCCGGCCCGTCCACCATCAGGCGAAATCGCAAGCCGTTCGCCTTGACCATGTGCTGGCTGGCGGTCATTTGATTTCGTTTAAGAAGTCGGCGGCGACGTCAAGCGCCGGGTTGAGCACCTTGAGCAGGCCGTGGCCCTGGCCTTCGAAGATCTCGAGCCTGGCATTCGGAATTGTCCTGACCCACTTCTTCAAAAGATCGATCCGGGCGAACGGATCGCGGTCTCCGCTCAGGAAAAGGGTCGGACAGCGGATCGACGGAAAGTGATCGGTGCGCAGCTGGTCGGTGAACCCCGGCCGGTGGAGCGGATAAGAGAAGAGGATCAGCCCGCCGAAGTCCGCTTCGATCGCCGCCATGCTCGCGACGCGGCCTCCAAACGACTGGCCGCCGCCGATCACATCGTGCCCGCGGCCCGAGGTCTTGATGAAGACGGGTACGGCGCGCTCTGCACCACCGCGAGGGAGGTCGACAGCCAACGCATCGATGCCGCGACGCTTGAAACCGACCACGTATGGCTTCATCGAGGCCGCGTCGCCCGATGCGCCGTGGCCGAGAACAACTTTCATTGGTGAGCAGCTCTCAGTTGAGGTGCGCGACTCGCTGTTGAGCCAACCATTCGCGCGAAATCTTGACCTCGACACGACTTATGCACACGGCACACCAGACAATTTCGCAGCGCTCGCATGCGATGTGCTGATGGTCCTGCGAGAGGTCCAGATGCATGGTGAATGTGCCGCACTCGAAGCATTTCACCGGACACTTCACGAAAAAAAATCTTATCAACCCCTTGACGTACGCGTGACATTCCGGTATCTAAACAACTTGTATGGAGTTGCGATACGTGCTTGCCACCACAGAGGCGACAGGTACGCGACCCATTTCGAACAACCGCCAATGTCACGGAGACCTCATCGATGAGGCTCTGCGACAAACCCCGAAGGGTTTCAGTGATGGAACTTTTCGGGTCGAAAAAATAGCGAAGAGGAGGTAATGCATGATGGCTGCTAAGAAGAAGGCTGCGAAGAAGCCGGCTGCCAAGAAGGCCGCCAAGAAGTCCGCGAAGAAGAAGTAGTAAAAACTTCTTTTTTCGTTTTGTAGTTCGTGCGAGCCGGGGTTCTGTGGAGCCCCGGCTCTCCTCTTTCGATGAGTCGTCGAAGCACGCGAGCTTCTCGCAAATCTTCGGATCAATAGAAGGAGGTGATAACAAATGGCTGCCAAGAAGAAAGTCAAGAAGGCCGTGAAGAAGGCGGTAAAGAAGGTCAAGAAGGCCGCGAAGAAGAGGTAGCAGTCAAGGCCGGGGCCAAAAGCCCCGGCCTTCTTTTTTCTCCTACGGGCCGCGCCCCTTCGAGCACGACCTCCGATCCAACCCTCACCACATATAAGAAGGAGGCTTGACTTACGAACATATGTTCGCTAGCCTTCAACCACCTCCTCTTCTCCTGCGTCTTCACCCGGAGGTTCAAAAAGATGCAGGACTCCCAACTCGACGATGCCATCAGCGCAATCCGGGTGCGCTTCGGCAGCCAGGCGCTGACGAGGGCGGCGGAGCTGCCGCCCCCGCAGCCCTGGTCGAGTGGCACGCCGCTCGATCGCCTGACCGGGATTGGAGGTTTGCCTCGCGGCCGGCTCACCCTTCTGACAGGAAGCGGAACCTGCGGCAAGCTCACGCTCGCGCTGGCGCTGCTCGCGAGCGCAACGCACGAGTTCGCCCACACCGTCGTGATCGACAACGGCATCGGGCGCTTCGACCCATGGCCGATGCTCCCATTCGATCCCGACCTGCGTTCGCTCACCGTGGTGCGCCTGCAATCCGACCACGCGGGTGAGGCGGCGACCGCGCTGGCGAAAGCAGGTGCCGGCCTCATCCTTCTAATGGGCGAGATCCCGGAGCCGTGGCTCGGGCCGATGGAATCGGGAGCCAACCGTTCGGGGACGGTGCTGCTCGGTGTGGTCGAAGCGCCGGGCCGTGCGTTCGCACATGCCTCAAGCCTGAGCCTCGGCTTCTCACGCGCGGAATGGGTCCTCGAGCGCGGCCAGCTGGTGGGACTGCGCACGGTTGCGCGCTGTCTCAAGAATCGGGTGGCGCCTCCGCTCGGAGAATCCGAGCTCGAGATCCGCTATCCCCAGGGCGCCGATCTCTTTCTCCAGCAGAGCGTTTCGGAAACGCTGCTTCATCCAGCGGAGCTGGAATGCGCATCTGCTGTGGTCTGACAGGAAACCTCGAGCTCGCCCAACGCCAGGACCTCTATGGCACCCCTGTGATCGTGGGCGCTTGGGAGGACGAAGGAGATGTCGTTGCCGCGTCTGAGGAGGCGGTGCCTTTTGGCGTGGTCCCTGGGATGCCGCTGCGCCAGGCCGAGCATCTCTGCCCCCAGGCAACTTTCGTTCCTCCCAACGTTGAGGCTGCCTTGCAGCTGCGAGAGCTGATCGCTGCGGCCCTCTATGACCTCGCCCCTGTCGTCGAGGTTCGAGTCGAAGGCATTGCCTGGCTGGACGTGAGCGGTGTGCCCAAGCCTGGCGAATCGATCCGCGAGACGCGACGAAGGCTGCGCGCCGCGATCGGCCGCGAGCCGAGGCTCGGTCTCGCGCCAGGTCCTTTCGCGTCGCGGCTCGCCGCCGCACGCGCGCGGCCGGGGCGCCTCCTGCGCATTGACAATGCCCGCGAGTTCCTCGCGCCGCTGTCACCCCACGAGCTGCCGCTCGATGCTGAACAGCTCGAGCGCCTGGACCTGCTCGGCCTCCGCACCCTGCGCGCGGTGGCCGCGCTCGGTCAGCGTGAGCTGGAGAGCCAGCTCGGACGCGCGGGCAGGCACGCCGTCCTGCTCGCGCGCGGGCTCGAGCCCGACCTGCTCAAGCCCTGGTGCCCGCCCATGTTCACCAGCACGCACCGCCAGTTCGATCCGGCGGTCGAGGATCGCGAAGCTTTGCTCTTCGTCGCGCGCGCTCTATGCGGCGACCTCGCCGCCGAGCTCGGACTGCGCGGCGCCGGCGCCAAGCAGGTGCGCGTACGGCTTGAATTCGAGTCCGGCAGCCCCGAAGAGCGCGACTCCCTGGTGCGGCACCCGCTGAGCGGCGCGGCGGAGCTCTTCGGCCTCATCGGCTCATGGATCAAGGAGTGGCAGCCTCGCGCTCCGATCACCGAGCTGTGGATCGAGCTGCCGGTCCTCGAAGGCGCGGGCCGCCGGCAGCTGCGGCTGTGGGCAGGCGGCGATGGCAACAGCGATGAGGTGATCGCCGCATTCGAGCGGCTGCAGGAGCGCCACGGCGACGAGGCGGTCCACCAGCCGCGGCCGGCGCTGCTTTCATCCCCCCTCCCCACCCGCCGGTTCGCGTGATGAGGCGGATCTGCGGCTTAGCTGCAGACGCCCGCTGGGATGACAGATTGGTCGATTTGGGGCAGCCCAAACACTCTTTGCAGGCCATGGGCCTTCGTGAAGAGATAGACGGCCGACGGCGTGCCATCGCTCAGATTGCCGCCAAACCAAATCCGATCGCCGTCTCCCTGCGGATTCCACAGGAACGGCTCGCCCCTGTGAATGAGGATCCCACGGCGGCCGGGAGAGGCGACCAACCAGGTCTCAAGGGATGCACTCGATCCCCTGACGTCACCGACCTGGATGAGCGGCGCACCGCTGGAATCAAAGCCCATGAGCTCGACCTGAATCCTCGGGCGGTAGAACCAGATCGTCTGCGCCCCGGTGGTGAGATCGACGCGAACGATGCTGTCGCTCACCGTCCCGCTGCCTCCAAGCTGGGGTGGCGAAGGGTCACGGGGATCGATGCGCGCAGCCCAGGCATAGCCATTGCGAACCGCGGCGACGAAGTTGAGCTTGGCCAGGCGGCTGAGCGCACCGGTCGATGGGTTCATCAACCAGACGTCATTCGGGAGCTGTTCAAACTGGTTCGCGACAAGGTAGACGCCCTCCGAAGCAAAGTCAGCAACCGTGAAACCCTTCGCATAGCTGGGGACGGCAAGGTCGAAAACGCTCTCAGTCGCCTGACGCACATCGACGATATGCACCTTGGCCTGACTCGGGTTTGCCCCATCCCAGGTGGAGTAGGCGTAGAACGCGCCGTCAGGAGTGGATTGCGAGGGGGAGGCGGGCACCCAGCGAAGCTGGGCCCTGTCGTAGAAGGCCGGCGCGCCGCTGAGCACCCCGCCGCCGTGAAGCGTGGGAGCGGTATCGGTGGTGAGCTGGTAGCTCGAATCGCCGGTGAAACTTCCGGTTGGATCGGCGGTCGAAGCTGCGGCTGGAAACGTCAAGAAAGCACCCGTGTACCTGAGGGTGG
>DATARC010000091.1:0-79851 GCA_036264335.1 Candidatus Dormiibacterota bacterium | reverse complement strand
ACGATTGCTGGTCGGCGCGTGCGGCGTGTGTTGGAGTCCGAGTTGTCGGACGCTGATCGCCACCTCTTTCACAGTCGTGCTGTTGAGGGCGTGGTTCATAACCTCCGGAACCACGTCGCTACTGCTGTTGGCTATTTGAAGGAGATCGAGCCACGCCGTCTTGATCCCGTAGACCGTGAGAGCCTCGAAACAGCAACCGCCGCTGCAACAGACGCCGTAACTGTGCTCCGCAGTCTTTCGCAGGGCGCCACCCCGCGTGTCAGCTATGCCTCCGAGCCGGTGGACCTCAATGAGCTCGTGACGCGGGCCCTCGGTATGGCACGACCACGGGCCCGGGGTAAAGAGATCCAGCTGGCTGTTCGGGAATCTCCAGAGGATGTGAACGTACGCGCCGATCCTCTACTCATGCGCGAGGTCATCACGAACCTCATGAACAATGCAATCGATGCTGCCCCGCCAGGCGGCCGCGTCACTGCAACGGCTGGCCGCCGCAGTGGCCGACCCTACTTCACCGTTGCCGACGATGGCCCTGGAATTTCCGATGAGCACCGGCACCATCTGTTTGAGCCCCATTTCACGACCAAGGAAGGCGGCACCGGGCTCGGCCTGTTCATGTCGTACGGCATCGTGCGCGAGCATCAAGGCCAGCTGATTTACGAAGGCAATCGTAGAGGCGGGGTTTTTACAGTTGTGCTTCCGCCCTATAACGGGTAGGGGCCCACGCGACCATGCCCCAAAGCCGCCATCTATCCCAGTCGGATGGAGCTCTTGAGAGACACCTCTACGCCGGCGCTGGTACCGCCGTACCGACCCGTCGTGGCCCTTCGCGACTACGCTTTCCCGGATGGATTGGTCCGAACGAGTCGATGACGACACCGAGGCCGACCTGGTCGGCTGGCGCCGCTACATGCATGAACGTCCCGAGCTGAGCTTCGAAGAGTTCGAGACCACCAAGTACGTCGCCGGGATGCTCGACGAGTGGGGCATCCCTTACGACCGCCCCATGCCGACCGGTCTGGTCGCCCACATTCAGGGCAAGCATCCCGGGCCGACCGTCGCCTATCGCTGCGACCTGGACGCGCTCCCCATCGAGGAGGCGAACAAGTTTGAGTTCCGCTCCCGAGTCGCGGGCAAGATGCATGCCTGCGGCCACGATGGGCACACTGCGATTCTTATGGGGCTTGCTCGCACGCTCAACGATCTTCGGGA
Source organism: Candidatus Dormiibacterota bacterium (assembly GCA_036264335.1). Lineage (GTDB taxonomy): Bacteria > Chloroflexota > Dormibacteria > Dormibacterales > Dormibacteraceae > Palsa-872. Next base: position 78,642 of record DATARC010000091.1, on the reverse strand, counting down.
CGAGATCCATGGCGAGGTCCGACTGCTTTTCCAGCCCGCCGAAGAGGTCACCGAAAGCGGCGCCAGGCACCTCATCGAAACCGGTGCCCTCGAAGGTGTCCAGGCTGTCATCGGCCTGCACCTGATCAGCAACCTGGAAACCGGTCTCATCTCGCTCTCGAAAGGCCCGATCATGGCTGCGGCCGACACCTTCGAAATCACCGTCACGGGCAAAGGTGGACACGGCGGCTACCCGCACGAAGCCATAGACCCCCTCATGATCGCGGCCGGCCTCGTTGGCCAGCTGCAGACCATCGTCAGCCGGCGCGTCTCGCCGATGGACCCTTCGGTGGTCAGCGTGGGCTCGTTTCATGCCGGCAGCGCTCCCAACATCATCCCGGGCACTGCGACGCTGACGGGAACCGTCCGCACCCTCTCGGAAAAAGTTCGTGCCAAGGTCGCCAAGGCTCTTACGGAAATGGCCGAAAGCTACGCGCGCGCCCACGGCGGCACTGCCGAGGTCAAGTACCAGTGGGGCAGCCCGGCGTGCGTGAACGACGGCGGCCTGGTCGACTTCTTGACGCCTGCCGCTGCGGGGGCAGTGGGTTCTAGCTCCGTGCTCCAGCAGCCGCCCGAGATGGGAGGAGAAGACTTCGCCTATTACGCGAAAGTGGCGCCGACAGCGTTTGCGCTTATCGGATCAGGCAACAAGGAGCTGGAGTCCGACTTCCCTCACCACCATCCGCGCTTCACGATCGATGAGCGCGCCCTTGGGATTGGCCTCCGGTTCATGCTCGAGTCCGTCGAACGCACTTCGGGCGCGCAAGCAAAGCTACCAGTCGACTGAACCGCGCCTCAAACGGGCTCGCCCGAACCTGCAGGAGGGCACGTCCTCCAAACAGGTCCGAGCGCCAGCTGCTTGGGACAGCTCATCCCGTGGTGATCGTCCCGCTGAGTTCCCCAACCCCTATACGCGGCGACCTCGTCGTTTTCCGTCAGGAGGTTCAGCGCATTCGCCGCCTGATCGAAGCTGCAAGCTCTTCCAGCTCGACCGGCTTGACCAGGTAGTCGCTCGCGTCAATGCTCGCCGCCAGCGCGCGACCGGCAACGTCGGTGGCTCCCGTCACGACTATCGGTTTCGCCGCGCGAACGGTCTGCTTGCTCGCCTCATCCAGGCTGGGAACCAGGCCGAGGTCGACGACAAGCACGTCCCCTTCACGCATTTCCCGCACATCGCCGCCGGAGTCCGCGTCAAAACCCATCCGGCGCAATCCGCGGGCAGTGATTTCCGCCAGGCGAAGGTCGTCGTCCACGACCAGGACACGACCGTCTGGATGGGTCACGCGCTCCGCTGCACCCAACAAAGTGAACGCCTCCTCGAGGTCTGCGAGCAACGCGTCGATTGGCGGTGCAAGACCATCTGCCTCCGCCAGCTCCAGCTCCGCCTTCAGGCGCGCCAGGGTCGAGCGCAACCTGTGGAGCGTCGCGGCCAGATCAGCTCTTGGTGACGAACCGGTAGCCAATGCCACGCACCGTCTCAACCCAGCCCGGCTCATCCAGCGCGCTGCGGATCTCATGCGCCGCCTGCTCCACGCTGTGCTCGAACCCCGAGTAGCTCGACCCCCAAACTGCTTCGAGGATCTCTGCCCGTGTCACCACCTCACCCGTGCGGCCGGCCAGCAGCTGCAGCATCAGCAACGGCCTGCGCTCGAGCTTCAGCGGCCGCCCGCCGAGCGACGCTTGGCCGCGAGCGGCGTTGATGCGCAGTCGCCCGCGCACCACCACGGCACCGGCACCAGCGTGGTCACGTAGCGCTGCCCGGATCCGCGCCAGCAGCACCTGGCGGTCGGTGCCTTTCAGGATGTAGTCGGTCGCGCCGCGCTCGATGCCCAGCACCTGGTCGCCCGCCGCGTGGCGTGCTCCGGTGAGGATGATGACCGGAAATTCCAGCCGGTCGGCGCCAGATCGCAACAGATCGAGGACCTCGGGCGCCTCCATGTCGGGCATCTCGTAGTCCAGCAGCATCAGGTCCGGAGAGCTGGCGCGCACTCGGGCGAGCGCCTCGGTCCCGCTCGCTGCCACCTCGACGCTGTAGCCTGCCCGCCGCAACAGCTCGGCCGTGACCTCCGCAGTCCGAGGCTCGTCGTCAACGACAAGCAGCCTTGCGGTCATGCCCCATCCTCGCGGCAACCTATCAGGTTCAGCGTTTGTTGAGGAAACGCTGAGGTTGCGCTGAGGCTTCGATACCCGAGTCTCCATAACCTCCAGTCATGGGCCAGCTCCCCGACCTCCAAGAAGCCAGGCGGCGGTTGGGACTGGCCCTAGAAGTCTTTTGCCACGACCGCTGGGTCCTCGGCTACCTCAGGGGCGGTTGGCTTCAACCGATCGCTGCGTCCGAGGTTTCGCGCCGTTTCATGCAGAGCCGACCACTGATGCCGCTGTCACGCCGTGCCCTCTACGAAAAGCGGCCGGTGGTCGTCAACTCGGTCATCGAGAACCCGAACCCCTCAAACGGCTATGACTGGGAGCTCGACTGGCCGGCGATCCTCTACGCGCCAGTGGGCGAAGAGGGCCAGCGTCCGATCGGCCTGCTCATCCTCGGCTGCCGGCGCGATCACTGGTACACGGAGGAAGACGTGCTCTACGCAGGCAGCCTCGGCACCACGCTGGCGCCTATGGTGGCTGCCCTGCGGGGTCCCCTCGCCCGGCTGAACGAGATCGAGAGCGAGGTTGCCCAGCTGCTCAGCTACGGCCTGTCGGAACAAGAGATCGCACGGGCGATTCGATTCGACGACCACCGCACGCGGGCCCTGGTCGACGGCGTCACCCGCAAGCTCAAGCTCGTGACCACCGGCGACATGGAGCTTTCTCTGGTCGAGCGGCCGGCACGGCGGCCAAGGTTCGGGCTTTGACCTGGTAACGACGAACTAGGTCGGGCCGAACAGGAAGACCGTTGTGCCGCGGCCTTCGGTGCTCACGACCTCGAGCCGCCCCCCGATTCCAGCCGATCGCTCGCGCATCCCGACCAGGCCATAGCCCCCGGAACGGCCCGACCCGAATCCTTGGCCCTCGTCCGCGACCTCGACCAGGAATGGGCGAGCCGCGAATGCCATCCTGACCCGGCAGATCGAAGACCCGGAGTGCCGCCTCACGTTCGTCAAGGCTTCGCGCACCACCTGGTAGACGACCTCGCGCTGCTGCGGGCTGAGCATGTCCTCGGTGCCGTTCGTCGAGATCTCGACCCGGATCGAATACAGCCGGGCGAATTCCTCCGCCTGGTGGCGGATCTCACCCACCAGGCCTTCTGGGCCGATCGGCCGCGGCCTCAGGTCCGCGAGCGTCTCGCGAACCTGTTTCAGCATCCGTTCGAGGATCTCCAGGACGTTGAGGAGCGATCCGTCGGCCGGGCCTCTCTTGGCGGAGCCGGGGTGCCCCTCGACGTACACCTTGAACAAAGAGATTGCCCCCGCCAGGTCGGTGGCGACGCTGTCGTGGAGCTCGCGCGCCATTCGAGAACGCTCCCGCGCGACGGCATCCTCAACGGCCTGGTGAACCGCCGCGGCGTCCGCCGTCTCGGTCATCGGAGCAGCCTGCGGCGGCGGTAGGAACCGATCAACGCGATGACGAGCGGGTGCTGCAACCAGCGGAGAACCAGCCGATACGGACGCCACAGCCGCTTCGTTTCCTCTAAGGCGAGGCGCAGCTTTTCGAGGTCTGACTCGATCAAGCCGCGTTCAGTCTGCAGGCGCTCCGACAGGGTAAGCGCACGCCTGGCCACGGCAGCTCCCCACAAGGCGGCGACGGCAGCCTCGACGACGATGGCCAGGCCGGCCACGACCAGCAGGCCGACGCCGACCCAGCCAAGCGTGGTCACTCTTTGGAGTCGCCCTCCTCGATTCCCGCCACTGGCGCGATGGCCACGACCTGGTCCTCAGGCGGGATTCGCATGACGATCACGCCCTGTGTCTGGCGGCCGATCTGAGAGATCGCCCCAACCTGAGTGCGCAGGACCATGCCGCTGGCGCTGATGACCAGGATCTCTTCCTCGGGATCGCTCACCACCCGCATGGCGACGAGCTTGCCGACACGATCGGTGATCTTGAGCGTGAACACGCCCTGCCCTGCACGGTGGTGCATCGGATATTCGCTCAGGGGCGTCCTCTTGCCGTAGCCACGCTCGGTGATCACAAGCAGATCTCCGCCCGGCACCGCCGTCGCCATGCCCACGACGAAGTCGTCCTTGCCGAGCTTCATGCCGATGACACCCTGGGTGTCTCGACCCATCGCCCGGACCTCGGTTTCGCTGAAACGAATCGCCTTGCCCAGCGCGGTGGCGATGAGAATCTCGTCCGACCCGGTGGTCGGCGCCACCCAGTCCAGCTCATCGCCGTCCTGCAGGTTGATGGCGATCAGACCATTGCGCCGAACGTTGGCGTACTCGGCGAGCGCCGTCTTCTTTATATAGCCGTTCTTGGTGACCATCAGCATGTAGCGCGCCTCGGTCTCGGTCTCGGGTTTGACGAAGACCGCTGTGATGCGCTCGTTGGGCCCAATGTCGATGAGGTTGTTGACAGGTATGCCTTTCGCCTGGCGCTCACGTTCCGGAATTTCATGGACGCGCAGCTGAAACACCCGGCCGCTCTGTGTGAAGAAAAGCATCGACGCGTGGGTGTGCGTGATCAGCAGGTGGAGGGCATAGTCCTCTTCGCGGGTGCCACTCGGCGCGTCGCTGCCCGCGGTCGGCTTGGCTCCCTTCAGGCCAACCCCGCCACGCTTTTGCGCTCGGAACACGCGTAGCGGCTGGCGCTTGACGTAACCCCGGTGGGTCAGGGTGACCACGACCTCTTCCTTGGGTACGAGGTCTTCGGCTGACAGCTCGGTGGCCTCCTGGTCAGCGATCTCTGTGCGGCGGTCGTCGCCGTACTTCTTCGCGAGGTCGTCCATCTCGTCCTTGATCAGAAGGCGAACTTTCTGATCGCTGGCGAGGATGCTCTCCAGGTAGGCAATCGTCTTGATGACCTCTTCGTACTCGGCGTCGATCTTGCCGCGCTCGAGCTTGGTCAGCCGTCCCAGGGTCAGCGCCAGAACTGCGCGAGCCTGGCGCTCGCTGAGGCCGAACTTCGTTTGAAGGTCGGTCGACGCGCCGTCAGTGTCGTTGGCCGCGCGAATCGTCTTGATCACCTCGTCGAGGTGGTCGAGGCAGATCTTCAGGCCTTCGAGGATGTGAGCGCGCTCCTGCGCGCGATCGAGGTCGAAGCGCGTCCGCCTCAGGATCACGTCCCGCCGGTGGTCGATGAAGAGCTGGAGGGCCTGCTTCAAGCTGAGCACCACCGGCCTGCCGTCGACGATGGCGAGCATGATCACGCCGAACGTCGTCTGCAGCGCCGTGCTCTTGTACAGGTTGTTCAGGACCGTGAACACACGGGCGTCGCGCTTCAGCTCGATGACGACGCGCATGCCCTGGCGATCGGATTCATCGCGCAGGTCCGCGATCCCCTCGAGCCGGCGGTCCGACACGAGCTCGGCGATCTTCGCCACCAGGGTCGCCTTGTTGACCGCGTATGGAAGCTCGTCGATGATGATGCGCTCGCGTCCGTTGGGCGCCTGCTCGAATGTGTGCCTGGCTCGCACGACGATGCGGCCATGACCCGTCGCGTACGCGGCCTTGATGCCCGCGGTGCCCATGATCAGTCCGCCCGTCGGAAAGTCCGGACCCTTGATGAACGAAAGCAGGTCCTCGCCGGACGCGTCGGGATTTTCGATGAGGTGCTTCACGCCGCTCGTGATCTCGCGCAGGTTGTGTGGCGGGATGTTGGTGGTCATGCCGACGGCGATGCCGGAAGCTCCGTTCAGAAGGAGGTTGGGGATGCGCGCCGGCAAGACGGACGGCTCTTCTTCCTGCCCGTCGTAGTTCGGGATCATGTCGACCGTCTGCTTGTCGATGTCGGCCATCAGCTCGCCCGTGATCGCCGAGAGGCGCGCCTCCGTGTACCGCATCGCGGCGGCGGGGTCGCCGTCGACGCTGCCGAAGTTGCCCTGCCCATCGATCAGCGGGTAGCGAAGAGAGAAGGGCTGCGCCATGCGCACGAGGGCGTCGTATACCGCCGTCTCGCCGTGCGGGTGATACAGCTTCAGAACGTCGCCGACGAAGGCCGCGCTCTTCCGGTGCCTGGTTCCCGCGGTCGAGCCCGCACGGTTCATCGCGTACAGGATTCGGCGCTGCACCGGCTTCAGCCCGTCGCGCACGTCGGGCAGCGCCCTGCTGATGATGACCGACATCGCGTACTCCATGTAGGAGGTCTGCATCTCCTCCTGGAGGCTGCGGCCAAGCACGGTTCCGATCTGGTTTTCGTCAGTCAAGCTGGATCACTCCTCGAATTTCTTGAGGACCACCACAGCGTTGTGGCCGCCAAAGCCGAAGCCGTCTGAGATCGCGATCCGCACCTCCATCCGGCGCGCCTGGTTGGGCACGTAATCGAGGTCGCAGGCCGGGTCCGGGTTCTCGTAGTTGATGGTCGGGTGAACGATGCCGCGATTGATTGACAGGAAAGTCGCGATCGCTTCCACAGCGCCTGCCGCACCAAGCAGGTGGCCGATCATCGACTTGGTGCTACTGATCGCGACCTTGTAAGCGTGATCACCCAGGGCCATCTTCAAGGCCCTGGTCTCGGCTGCGTCGTTGAGTCCTGTCGACGTGCCATGCGCGTTGACGTAGTCCACGTCCGCCGGCTCGATGCCGGCGTCCTTCAACGCCAAGGTGATTGCACGCGCGGGCGCTTCGCCGGTTTCGTCAGGCGCCACCTGGTGATAGGCGTCGCATGTGAGGGCGAAGCCAAGCACCTCGCCATAGATGCGCGCCCCGCGGGCCATCGCATGATCTATCGATTCGAGCACCAGCGTCCCCGCGCCTTCGCCAGGAACGAAGCCGTCGCGATCGCGATCGAAAGGCCGGCTTGCCTTTTCAGGTGCATCGTTTCGAGTCGAGAGCGCGCGGATCGAGTTGAATGACGTGATCCCCACCTCGCACAGCGAGGCCTCCGAACCTCCCGCCAGCATCACGTCGGCGTCGCCATGCTGGATGATGCGGGCCGCGTCACCCAGCGTATGGGTGGATGCCGCGCACGCGGTTGTCACAGTGGTGTTAGGACCGCGAAGGTGGAAGTTCATGGCCACCGAGGCGGCCGCCATGTTGGGGATGATCATCGGCGCGTAAAGGGGGTTCAGGCGTCCTTTCGTCGCATACGAGATGGCGCCGTTGGTCATCTCGATGAAGCCGCCGATGCCGGTGCCCATATCGACGCCGACGCGGAAGCTGTCTTCCTTCGCGAGGTCCAGCCCCGAATCCGTGAGCGCCATGCCGGACGCGGCGACAGCCATCTGCGAGAAGCGCGCCATTCGCTGCGCCGCCTTGCGGTCCATGTAGTCCTGGGGATCGAATCCGTGCACCTCGCACGCAAACTTGGTCGCCAGCTTTTCGGTCGAGTAGCTGCCCTCCACGGTACGCGCGCCGCTGCGACCCTCGATCAGGCCGTCCCAGTACTCGTCGAGGGTCTTCCCGATCGGGTTGACGGTCCCCATACCGGTCACCACGACTCGCGTCCGACCATTCGTTTTCACTTGCCCACCTCTGCCCGAATCTTACCGACGAGCTGATTCTCCACCGCTTCCTTCGCCACCCTGATCGCGTTCTTGACAGCCCTTGCGTCAGAACGGCCGTGCGCGACCACCGCAACCCCGTCGATTCCGAGCAGCGGTGCACCACCAAACTCGCGCCAGTCGATGCGGTCGCGGAGCTTGCGCACGCCACCCCTGATCAGCATGCCGCCGATCTTGCCTTGCGTCGTTTTCGGAATCTCCTCTCGCAAGTTGCGGAACAGGAAGTCCGCCGTCGCCTCTGCCATCTTGATCGCGATGTTGCCGACGAAACCGTCGGCGACCACGACGTCGGCCTTGGATGCGTAGAGGTCCTTGGGCTCGATGTTGCCCACAAACCAGCGCAGCGAGCCCTTCAGCCGGCGCGTCGTCTCCTTCACCAGCTCGTTGCCCTTGCCCTCCTCCTCGCCATTGCTGAGCAAGCCGACACGGGGATTGGGGCGGCCCAGCATCTGGCGCGCGTAGACGGCGCCCATGGTCGCGAACTGCACCAGGTACTCCGGCTTCGAGTCGACGTTCGCTCCGACGTCGAGGAAGTAGGCGAATCCTGACTGGGTGGGAACGATTGAGCCTAGTGCGGGCCGCTCGACGCCGCGGATGCGGCCCTGTATGAAGAGGGCGCTCGCCATGATCGCGCCGGAGTTACCGGCCGAAACCCAGCCATCGGCGTTGCCCTCCTTGCACATTCGCGCGCAGACGTTCATCGAGGAATCGGGCTTCGAGCGAACCGCCTGCGCGGGATGGTCCTCCATCGTGACGACCTGGGTGCATGGCACAAGCCGCAGCAGCGGATGCTGGTCGAGCAGCGGTTGCACCGAGGATGGCAGGCCAACCACGGCGATGTCGATGTGGTACTCCGCGGCCGCTTGCGAGGCGCCCTGTAGGACCTCCGCCGGCGCGTGATCCCCGCCCATGGCGTCGACTGCTATTTGCATGCCTGGAAACCGGGCTCAGATGTCGAGGTTGCGGACGCTCTTGGCGTGCGCTTGGATGAACTTCTTGCGGGGTTCGACGTCGGGTCCCATCAACTTCTCGAACGTGTCGTTGACCGCGGCGGCGTCCTCCACGTTGACCTGCAGCAGAACGCGCGTAGCCGGATTCATCGTCGTCTGCCAGAGCTCCTCGGCATTCATCTCGCCGAGACCCTTCATCCGTGCCGACTCTGCGTTCTTGCCGAGCTGTCGAAGCGCCTTGTCGCGGTCGCCTTCCGAGTGGCACCAGACGATCTGCGCGTTCTTGCCAGTGCCCTTGAACACCTTGAACAACGGAGGCTGGGCCATATACAGGTAACCCTTCTCGATGACCTGCGGGAAGTAGCGGTAGAAGAACGTGAGGAGCAGCGTGCGGATGTGGCTGCCGTCAACGTCAGCGTCGGTCATGGTGATGACGCGGTGGTACCGCATCTTCTCGACGTTGAAGTTGTCGCCCACGCCCGCGCCCATGGCCGTGATGAGGTTGCGGATCTCGTCCGAGGTGAGCACCTTGTCGAGGCGCGCCTTCTCGACGTTCAGGATCTTTCCGCGCAGCGGCAGGATCGCCTGCGTGCGGCGATCGCGCCCACCCTTGGCGGTGCCGCCTGCGGAATCGCCCTCGACGATGTAGAGCTCGCAGTGCGCCGGGTCGCGTTCGGAGCAGTCGGCGAGCTTGCCGGGCAGCGTGCTCGACTCGAGGAGGCTCTTTCTCTGCACGAGGTCGCGGGCTTTGCGCGCCGCCTCGCGGGCACGGGCCGCGGTCAGCGACTTCTCCACGATGCGACGGCCGTCGCTCGGGTTCTCCTCCAGGTACTGCGTCATCCCTTCGGTCAGGGCGGTGGAAACGTGGCCCTGGACCTCGGCGTTGCCCAGCTTGCCTTTGGTCTGGCCTTCGAACTGCGGGTCGAGGACCTTCACGCTGATCACCGCGGTGAGCCCTTCGCGCACGTCCTCGCCCGACAGGTTGGGGTCCTGATCCTTGAGGATTCCCGCCTTGCGCGCGTAACGGTTCAGCACGTTGGTGAGCGCCGACCGGAAACCGGTCAGGTGGCTGCCGCCTTCGATCGTGTGGATCGTGTTGGCGAACGCCAGCACGTTTTCCACGAACGTGTCGTTGTACTGGAGCGAGATCTCGACCTGGGTGCCCTCGACCTCGCGATCGACGTAGAACGGGTGCGGGTTGATCACAGCCTTGTCGCGGTTCAGCGCGCGGACGAACGAGACGATGCCGCCTTCGAAGTAGAAGGTGTTCGTGAATCCCAGGTTCTCGTCTGTGAGCGCGATCTCGAGACGCTTGTTGAGATACGCCATCTCGCGCAGGCGCCGCTGGATGACCTCGCGGTCGAACTTGGTGTCGGGGAAGATCTGTGGGTCCGGCCAGAACCGCACCACCGTCCCCGTGTGGTCGGTCTTTCCGATCGCCTTGACCGAGCTCTTGGGCACGCCCCGCTCGAACTCCATGTGGTAGACCTTGCCGCCGAGGTGGACCCAGACCTGGAGCTTCTCGCTGAGGAAGTTCACAGCCGAGACGCCGACTCCATGCAGCCCTGAGGACACCTTGTAGCCGCCACCCCCGAACTTCCCGCCGGCGTTCAACCGGGTCAGCACCAGCTCGAGGGCGGAGAGGCCTTCTTTCTTGTGCATGTCGACCGGGATCCCGCGCCCGTTGTCCTCGACCTGGACGCTGCCGTCGGCGAACAGGGTCACCGTGATCTTGGTTGCGTAGCCCGCCAAGGCCTCGTCTACCGCGTTGTCGACCACCTCGTACACGAGGTGATGGAGCCCCGTGGTGGTCGTCGAGCCGATGTACATGCTCGGTCGCCGCCGGACGTGCTCCCGGCCCTCCAGGACCTGGATCTGGTCGGCCGTGTAGGCCACGTCGGCGCCTAAGGGCTGGGGCCTGCGCTTGCGCTGTGGTTCGAGATTTCGGGCCTCGCTCACAGGGCTTGCAGCGCTCCCAGCGTGGAAAACTCGTGGGGAACTACTGGGGAGAGTTTCAGGATTCAAATTCTACCGGATTTCGAGTTCGGAAAAGGCCTCCGCAGGCCCTTAACAGGGGGCCTTACGAGGCCGGTTTCCAGCGCAAAACAGGGTCTTCGCTCTGGCCCTGCAAATAAGCGTTGATCGACCGCGCGGTGGCCACCTCGTCGAGCCTCCCGACCGGCAAACCGTGCGGCGCGTCGTGGAGCGCCTGGGGGTCGTCCTCGGCCTGCCTGACTATCTCTTTGATGGCGGTCGCGAAGGCGTCAAGCGTGGCTTTGCTTTCGGTCTCCGTGGGCTCGACCATGATCGCCTCGTGGACGACCAGGGGGAAGTAGATCGTCGGGGCGTAAAAGTCACGCTCGAGGAGCCCCTTGGCGACGTCCAGGGCCTTGATGCCGTGCAGTGCCAGGTTTTGGGCGCTGGCCACGAACTCGTGCATGCAGGCGCCGTCGTGGGGCATGTCCAGCACTCCCTTGACCTCGTTTCGCAGGTAGTTGGCCGCGAGCACGGCGTCGAGTGACGCCTGCGTCAGCCCGTCGCCGCCCATGGCCAGGATGTACGTGTACGCGCGGACGAGCATCCCGAAGTTGCCGTAGAAGCTGCGCACGCGACCGATCGACTGCGGCCGTTTGAAATCGAGCGTCAGGTGCCCGTTGAGCCGCTCCACCGTGGGCGCCGGCAGGAATGGGACCAGCTCGGCTTTCACGCCCACCGGGCCGGCGCCTGGCCCGCCGCCGCCGTGCGGGGTGGTGAACGTCTTGTGGAGATTCATGTGGACTGCGTCGAAGCCCATGTCGCCAGGGCGGCAGATGCCCATGAAGGCGTTGAGGTTGGCGCCGTCGTAGTACAGCTTGGCGCCCGTGGCGTGCACCATCTCCGCAACATCCAGTATCTCCCGCTCGAACAACCCCAAGGTGTTGGGGTTGGTCAGCATGAGTGCGGCCACCCGGGGCGACAGCTTCGACTCGAGGTCAGAGAGGCTGATCCGGCCGTCTGGACCCGACTTGACCTCGACCACGTGGAAGCCGCTGAGAGCCGCGCTGGCGGGGTTGGTGCCGTGGGCCGAGTCCGGGACCAGGACTTCCGTCCGAGACTCGCCGCGCGAGCGGTGGAACGCCTGGATCATGCGCAGGGCCGTCCACTCGCCGTGGGCACCGGCGGCGGGCTGCAGGGTGACCCGTTCCACCCCGACCACAGCGCACAGCGCCTGCTCGAGGCGCCACATCAGGGACAGCGCGCCCTGGACCGAATCCTCGTCCTGGTAGGGATGAAGGTCGGTGAAGCCCGGCAAGGCGGCCGCCACCTCGTTGGCGACGGGGTTGTACTTCATGGTGCAGCTGCCGAGCGGGTAGAACTGCTTGCTGATCGAGTAGTTGAGCGAGGCGAGCCGGCTGTAGTGGCGCATGATCTCGGGCTCGCTGAGGCGCGGCAGGTCCGGCGGCGTGGAACGCCTCTGGTCACTCCCGAGGATTTCTGCCGATGACGGGCCGGCGACGTCTGCATCGGGCAGACGGGGACCCTGCGCGTTCGGGCGGCTCTTTTCGAAGCTGAGCAGCTCGGTCACGACGCCACCGCCTCGACCAGCTCGTCTAGAGCTCGGGCGTCGTTGACCTCGGTGCAGGTGAAGGTCTGGACGCCCTTCAGCTCCCTGAACCATCGGTGAACGTTCAGGCCGCCGAGGATGCCCTTGCGGGCCAAACGCCGGTTCAGCACCTGGCCTCTTGGAACGCGAATCGGGAACTCGCACAGGAACTGGCGGTCGGGGAAGGCCAGCTCCCAGCCAGGAAGCTTCGAGAGGCGATCAGCGAGGGCATGAGCCCGCTTGAAGCTGACCTCCGCGACCTGGCGCAAGCCTTCTGCGCCCATGTAGGTGAGGTACACGCTGGCGGCCAGCGCGCACAGCGAGTGGTTGGTGCAGATGTTGGACGTTGCCCGCTCCCGCCGGATGTGCTGCTCGCGCGCGGTCAGCGTCAACACGAATCCCCTCCGTCCTGCAGCGTCGTGCGAGGTGCCGATCAGGCGGCCGGGAAGCTTGCGTACCAGCTCCTTGCTGCAAGCGATGAAGCCGACATGTGGGCCGCCGTAGCTCGGGCTGAGGCCGAGCTGCTGGCCCTCTCCTGCAGCAATGTCGGCGCCGTATTCGCCGGGCGGGGCCAGGATGGCAAGGCTGATCGGGTCGACGCACGCGATCGCCAGCGCCCCTGCCTTGTGCGCGCTCTCGGTCAGGCCGCGAGCATCGACCAGGAGGCCAAGGAAGTCAGGCTGCTGGAAGATGACGGCCGCGGTTTTCGAGTTGGCCTCCGTGCCCTTGCGCACCTTGATGCCGCGGCCTTCGCTGAACCCGCGCAGGACCTCGAGGTACTCGGGATGGAGGTAGCCGGCGACCAGGACCTCGTTCCGGCCGGTGTGGATGTGGGCCATCATCGCCGCCTCGGCGACCGCCGTGGCTCCGTCGTACATCGAGGCGTTGGCCACGTCGAGGGCGGTGAGCTCGGCGATCAACGTCTGGAACTCGTAAATCGCCTGCAGGGTGCCCTGGCTGGCCTCCGGCTGGTACGGCGTGTAGGCGCTGTAGAACTCCGGCTTGGAGGTGACGGCGGCCACGGCCGCCGGGATGAACCGCCTGTAAACGCCACCGCCGCGGAACGTCAGCCGGTCGACGAAGACCCGGTTGCGCGCCGCGAGCGCCTGCACCTGCGCCATCGTCTCGAACTCGGAGAGGCCGGCGGGCAAGGCCAGAGACTCGATTCGCAGCGATGCCGGGATGTCGCCGAGCAGGTCGTCCATCGAGCTGACGCCGATCGCGGACAGCATGGCGGCACGGTCCTCCGGGGAGTGGACGAGGTACGCCAACCGGCTCAGGCCTCAGCGAGCTTCTTGTAGGCGGCCTCGTCAAGGAGCCCGTCCGGCAGGTCGCCGGCCAGCTCGACCTTGAGGATCCAGCCGTCGCCGTAGGGGTCGGAATTGATCAGCTCGGGGTGGGCGGCCAGCTTGTCGTTCACGGCCGTGATCTTTCCGGACACGGGCGAGTACAGGTCGCTGGCCGCCTTCACCGACTCGACGACTCCGAAGCTCTCGCCCGCATTCAGCTTGCGGCCGGCGGCCGGCAGCTCGAGGAACACCACGTCTCCGAGCTGCGACTGGGCGAAGTCGGTGATGCCGACCGTCACGTGCTTGCCGTCGGCTGTGAGCCATTCGTGGGACTTGGTGTAGCGGCGCTCGGCCATTGCGACTCCTCCCCTTGTCTATCTCGATTCGAACGTGTGGCTCAGGATTTCGCGGGCGCTGCAGCCGAACGCGCCGAGCCGCGGTAGAACGGTAGCTTGACCACCTCGGCTTCCGCCTCGCGGCCCCGCACCTCCACCGCAACCTTGTCCCCGATCCGAAATGATGGGACTTCCACCATCGCCAGCGCGATGGGGTGCCCGAGAAAGAACGAATGCGTTCCGCTGGTGATCACTCCGGTGCCGCCCGAACCGCCCCTGAGGGCGGCGCCATGGCGAGGAATATCGCCAGGCTTCGTTTGGATCCCGATCAGTGCGCGGCGCGGGCCCGCCTGGCGCACAGCGGCAAGGGCGGCCTGGCCGACGAAGGTCCCCTTGTCAAGCTTCACCGCCCAGCCCAGGCCGGCTTCGTACGGGTTGACCGCCTCGTCCATGTCGTTGCCGTACAGGCGCAGCGCGGCTTCGAGTCGTGCCGCATCCCGGGCGCCGAGGCCGGCCGGCAGCACCCCGTGGGCCTTGCCCTGCTCGAGGATCGCGTCCCAAACCTCTCCCACTCGATCGGACGGCACGAAGATCTCGAACCCATCCTCGCCCGTGTAGCCGGTCCGCGAGATCATCCCGGTGACGCCGGCGACCTCGCCGGTGCGCAGGCCGAAGTACGGGAGGTCGCCGAGCCCGCGTGAGGGCATCAGCGCCTCGGCTTTCGGCCCCTGAAACGCCAGGAGCGCCAGCTCGAAGGTTCGATCCTCGATCGTGACCCCGGCCGGCGCGTGCTCGCGCATCCACGCGAGGTCCTTCTCCCGATTGGACGCGTTGACGACGACGAAAAACCCTTCGTCGCCCCAGTAAACGATCAGGTCGTCGATGATCCCGCCGTCTTCCCTGCAAAGCAGGTTGTACTGAGCCATCCCCCGGCGGATCCGGCCGAGGTCGTTGGTGACGATGCCCTGCAGGAAGTCGAACGAGCCGTCGCCCTTGACCCGAAAGCGGCCCATGTGCGAGACGTCGAAGAGGCCAGCGGCCTTGCGCACTGCCAAGTGCTCGTCGCGGATGGAGGTGTATTGCTGCGGAAGGTCCCAGCCGCCGAAGTCCACCATCCGTCCACCCAGCGCGACGTGGCGATCGTAGAGAGGAGTCCGGCGGGTCTCGCTACCCTTCAAATTCGGCGCGCTCGTCCTCGTCGTCGCCAAAGTCGATCGCATCGGGATCGACGAAGGCGAGCAGCTCTTCGTCGTGCCGCCGTCGGGCGTCCGCCACGACCTGAGCCACGTAACGAGTGCGGTCGACCGTCCATTCGAGCTTCTCGGCAAGCTCGACCTCGCTCGGCTCGCGCTGCAGCTCGTGGCGCATGAGGATCTCGGTTCTCTCGTAATCGGTGGCTGCGGCCACGAGCAGCTGGGCGTCGCGGACCGAGGCCGCTTCGCCGGCGATGGCAGCATCCATCTGCGCGCCGATCCTGGCCTCTGCAAAGGCGCCGAAGTCGGACTCGCCGGCGCCGGCGAAGGAGCGGACCGCTTCGACCAGGCCGATCGAACCTTCCTGCACCAGGTCGGCGGTCGACAGGCCCTGGTCCTTGCGCGCCCCGGCCAGCCGGATGACGAGCGGAAGATTCGCGGCCACCAGGCGCTCCTCGCTGGCGCGGTCTCCCAACGCCGACCGCTCCAGCAGTGTTTGCAGCTCACTCGGTTCGATCGGCCGGGGCAGCCGCAGCGTGCGGGCCAGCTCGGTGAGGGCGGCGGCATCGTCGTCGACGGAAGTCCATTCGTCGCGCCCCTCGTCCTTCGCGTGTTGGCCTGCCATCACGGGAATTTTACGACAGGCCCGGGATCGATCCGACGCCCGGCCGACGCCAATGTTCCACGTTTTACATCGCGTTGCAGACCGGGGATCGCCATACTCGATCTATGCGCGCGGGGCGGGCGCTGCAAGCCGGGATCGTGGCCTTTGGGGTGGCCCTCCTGCTTCCCCTCGAAGGCGCCGCGGCCACTCCCCACGTCGAGCGCGTGGACCTCGTCGGCGATATCAACAACATCATGGCCGCGTACGTCACCGGCGCCGCCGATCGAGCCCAGGCCGACCACGCCGACGCTCTCCTCGTCGTGATGAACACGCCAGGCGGCATCTCCACCTCGATGGACGACATCGTGACCAGCCTTCTCAACTCGAAGGTGCCTGTCATCGTTTACGTGTATCCCGGTGGCGCGCGCGCCGCCTCGGCCGGGCTGTTCGTCGCCCAGGCGGCCGACGTGCTCGCCATGGCCCCCGGCACCAACATCGGCTCAGCGCATCCCATCGACGCCACCGGCGGCAACCTGACCGGCGACCTCGGCACCAAGATCCTCAACGACGCCGTGACCCGGGTTCGAAGCCTGGCCGCGATGCACGGCCGCAACGCCGATTGGGCCGAGCAAGCGGTTCGAAACAGCGTGAACATCAACGCCGAGGACGCGGTCAAGCTGCACGTCGCCGACCTCGAGATCGCCGATCCTGCGGCGCTGATGAATGCGATCGACGGCCGCAACCTCCCGCGCGTCACGGGGTCACTCGTTCTGCACACGGCCGGCGCGGCGATCGCGGACTTTCCGATGCCGTACTGGCAGGTGTTCCTCAACGCCCTGATCGACCCGACGATCGCGGCGCTGCTGATCCTGCTGGCCGCCTACGGGATCATCACCGAGCTGACATCCCCGGGCGCGATCCTCCCAGGCGTCGTCGGTGGCATCGCGGGGATCCTCGCGATCGTGTCACTGGCCAATCTGCCCGTCAACATCGCCGGCGCCCTGCTGATGCTGCTCGCGCTCATGCTGTTCGTCGCCGACTTGAAGGCCAACACCCACGGGATACTCAGCTTTGGGGGCGTGCTGTCGCTCATCCTGGGGATGGCGTTCCTGATCAACACGGGACCGGTCGGCCTGGGAGTGAATCCGATCGTGATCTTCGGGTCCGCGGCGATCAGCTTCGCCTTCTTCGTCTTCTTCGTCGACAGGATCCTGCGGTCGCGCCGGCGCCAGGTGGCCACCGGTGTCGACGCGGTGGTCGGTTCGGTGGGCGAGGCTCGCGAAGAGCTCTCGCCGGAGGGACTAGTCTTTGTGCGCGGGGCGCTGTGGAACGCGGTTGCCCAGGCTGGACCGATCCCTGTCAACAGCCCGGTTCAGGTGGTCGGTCGAAGCGGTTTGCGATTGGAGGTCGTCCCGACCGCGGCTGTGCTGGTGAAGGAGAAGGAATAGTGGATTTTGGCTTTCTGACCGTCCTGGTCGTCATCGTCGTGCTGGCGCTCATCGTGGCGATCTCGGCGATCCGCATCATCAACCAGTACGAGCGCGGCGTCGTTTTCCGCCTCGGGCGTCTGATCGCTCTCCGGCAGCCAGGCTTGAACTTCATCATCCCCTTCGGGATCGACCGCCTGGTCAAGATGGACATGCGCGTGATCACCCTCGAGGTGCCGCCGCAGGAGATCATCACCAATGACAACGTGACCGCCAAGGTCAACGCGGTCATCTACTTCCAGGTCGTTGACGCTCAGAAAGCTGTGACCGAGGTCTTGAACTACATCAACGCCACCTCGCAGATCGCCCAAACCACACTGCGGGCGGCACTCGGTCAGGCGACCCTCGACGAGCTCCTGGCGAATCGGGACAAGATCAACCAGAACCTGCAGAAGATCATCGACGAGCAGACCGAGCCGTGGGGCATCAAGGTCGCGGTCGTGGAGATCAAGGATGTCGAGCTCCCCAGCACCATGCAGCGCGCGATGGCCAAGCAGGCAGAGGCCGAGCGCGAGAAGCGCGCCAAGATCATCAACGCCGAGGGTGAGTTCCAGGCCTCCCAAACGCTGGCCAACGCCGCCCAGGTCATATCGTCACAGCAGGGCGCCCTTCAGCTGCGCTTCCTCCAGACCCTGGTCGAGATCGGCTACGAGAAGAACACGACCATCGTCTTCCCGATCCCGATCGACTTGATCCGGCCGATCCTGGACGTCATTCCAAGGGTTCCGGGGGATGAGCCCCCGGCCGCCTCGCTTCCGAACCAGGGCTCAAAGTCGGGCTGACCGGTCTGACCTTCCTCGACGCAGCCAGTGGCGCTCTGCTGCTGCTTTTCCCCCTGCCGATGGTCATCACCGCCAACGCGTCGGTGGGAAAACGCTGGGCGAGCCATGCCACGGGGATCCTGGCCGGGCTGACGGCGGGTGGCACCTTCCTGGTCGGCGCACTGGATCTTGGTGGCGCCGGCCTGGTCCAGGCGGGGCCGGGTGGGCAACAGGCCGCGCTGGACGGGGGCATCATGGTCACGGCAGCGGTCGCCGCCGTCCTGGCGGCCCGCCCGGTCCGCGAGAGGATCGCGCACTGGCTGCCGATCGACCCCGACAGCCCGGTGCACGCATACGCCCTGGTCCTGGCGGTGATCCTGTTCGGCACGCAGCTGGCGACCATCCTGTTCGTAGACGTCCTCGCGCTCGACCAGACTCTGCCGCCGATCTCGGTCGGCGACGTCCTGGCGTCGGAGTCCCCCTTCCTGATCATGGCCCTGGCTGGAATCGGCCTTTACATACGCCGCAACGCCCGCGGCGCAGCCGAACGGCTGGGCCTGGTCCGTCCAACCTGGTGGCAGATCGCGCTGGCGCTGGCCGCCGCCGGCGCCTTCTTTGCCCTGATCCAGGGTGCCGATTGGTTGAGCCACCAATGGACCCCAGGCATCGCCGGCCAGGTCGACAAGACCACCGGACACGTTTTCGGCGGCCTGAACGACCCGATCGGCATCGCCGCGATCGCGCTGTTGCCGGGCATCTGCGAGGAGATCCTGTTCCGAGGCGCCTTGCAGCCGCGCCTGGGACTGATCATGACCGCCGTGCTGTTCGCCTCGATCCACACCCAGTACGGCCTTTCGTTCGATGCGCTCTCCGTCCTCATCGTCGCCCTCGGGCTCGGGTTGATCAGGAAGTACGCCAACACCACCACGTCAGGCCTTGCGCACATCACCTACAACCTCCTCGCTGCGATCGGAGTTGGCAGCCTGCTCGGCGTGGCCGTGGGCGTTGAGTTACTCCTGGTCGCGCTCGCTGGGTACGGACTGTGGTCAAGCCGGCGGCGGGCGCCGGCCGGCGGGTTGGCCGAAACGCCTCGGGTGAGCTAACATCGCTGGTATGCCACCAGATATAGGAGCGGTGGAGGCAATGAGCCCCAAGATGTTGGCTAATACCCTGCCGCCCATCATCGCCGTGGTGAACCAGAAGGGTGGGGTTGGCAAGACCACGACCGCCATCAATCTGGGCGCCGCGCTGGCCGAGATCGGCCACTCGATCCTCCTGGTCGACCTCGACCCGCAGGCCAATTCCACATCGGGTCTGGGCCTCGACCCGGTAAGGGCGAGGGTCAACGTCTACCACACGCTCGTCGGGGAGGCCACCATCGAGCAGGCCGCAGTCCCGACCAGCGTCCCCGGCATGCGGCTCGTCCCGTCGCACATCGACCTGGCGGGCGCCGAGATCGAGCTGGCGACCATGAGCGCGCGAGAGACCCGTTTGCGCAAAGCGTTGAGCTCTGTGCCGGAAGGCATCGGCTGCATCATCATCGACTGCCCCCCATCGCTTGGCCTGTTGACGCTCAACGCGCTGAGTGCGGCGACCAGCATGTTGATCCCCACCCAGTGCGAGTACTTCGCGCTGGAAGGCTTGCGTCATCTTCTCTACACGCACCAGCTCGTGCGCTCCCGGCTCAACCCGAACCTGGGAATTGCCGGAATCGTTATGACGCAATTTGACGCACGCACGACCCTGTCGTGGGACGTGCTGCGAGAGGTCCGCCGTTCGCATCCCGCACACGTCCTGGAGACGCTCATTCCCCGCAACGTCCGCATCAGCGAGGCGCCGAGTCACGGCAAATCGGTGATCCAGTACGACCCCTCGAGCCGCGGCGCGGCCGCGTATCGCGCCCTCGCAAAGGAGCTGTTGGAACGATGAAGCAACGCATTCGCGGATTGGGCCGCGGTCTCGACTCGCTGATTCCGACGCGCGAGGGCGACGTCATGGTGCCCCAGATGGTCGCCGTGGATCAGATCCGTCCATCACATCAGCAGGTCCGGACGCGGTTCGAGGCGGAGCCGCTTGGGGAGCTCGCCGAGTCGATCCGGCGTCATGGCGTGCTCCAACCCATCCTCGTGCGCCGGCTCCCCGACGGTTACGAGCTCATCGCGGGTGAGCGCCGATGGCGGGCCGCGCGATTGGCGGGACTCAGCTCGGTACCCGCGGTGGTGCGCTTTGACGACGGCAATGACGCACAGCTGGTGCTCGGCCTGATCGAGAACCTTCAGCGCGCCGACCTCGACCCGATCGAAGAAGCGGGCGGCCTCAAGCGGTTGACGGAAGAGTTCGGGCTGACACACGAGGAGGTCGCGCAGAAGATCGGCAAGCACCGCGTTTCGGTGTCGCAGTCACTGCGGCTGCTCAACGGATGCCCTGCCATCCAGTCATCCGTCGCGTCGGGCGTCATCAGCGCCGGGCATGCGCGCGCGCTGATCGCGCTGGAGTCGCAGGCCGCGCAGGAGCACGGGTTGAAGGTTGTCATCGCGAGACGTCTTTCCGTAAGGCAGACCGAGAACTGGGTGCGGACCTACAAGCCGCGGCGCAAGCCACGCGGCGAGGGTTCGGGAGAGCTGCGCTCACTCGCCGGCGATATCGAATCGCGACTCGGCATTCCGGCGAAGATCACCGGCTCGATGAACCGCGGGAAACTGGAGTTGAGGTATTCGAGCCGAGAAGAGCTTGAACGGGTGTGCGCTAAGCTCGTCACCTAAAGCGCATGGCCCTTACCCAGCAACCTGCGGCGGCAGCCGCGCCAGCCCGACCATCAGCCGCGACATCGCTCTTACGCGAGCTGGTCGAGGTCATCGTGCTGGCGGTGATCCTGTATTTCGGGATCAGCTTCGCCGTCCAGGCAGTCCATGTCGAGGGCCTGTCGATGTGGGCGACACTCGATGACAACGACTATCTAATCGCCAACAAGATCGACTACCGCCTGCACGCCCCGCAGCGAGGCGACATCATCATCCTGCGGCCGCCGAGCGACAACTCGAAGGATTTCATCAAGCGGATCATCGCGCTGCCGGGAGAGCGCATTCTCATCAGCCACGGCATCGTGTACATCGACGGGCACAAGCTCGACGAGCCGTATCTCCCCGAGGCGTGGACTCAGCTCGACACATGGGGAGGCCCCGACGGCATGATCGTCCCTCCCAATGCCTACTTCGTCATGGGCGACAACCGCAACCGATCACAGGACTCGCGCATCTTCGGGTTTATCGGCCGGGACCGAATCGACGGACGCGCCTGGTTTCGCATCTGGCCGCTGAACCATTTCGGAAATATCTACGGCCAGGTCCCGGTGCTCGAAACCGGGACTGTCGTGGCGGGTTAGGCCGTTCTCAGCTTTCGATGGCGGTTTGAAAGGCCGACTCGCGGCTGAATGGACCGATGACCGCGGCCTGCAGCGGTGAGCGTAGAACCGAGTTCGCGACCCTACGAACGTCGGCGGCCGTGATGTCGTCGACCATACGCAGCTCGTCCTCGATGTCCTTGATCTCCCCGATCAGAAGCTCCTGGTAGGTAAGCCAGAACGCCACGCCGTTCGTCGTCTCCAGGTCGAGTCGCAACCGGCCCTTCGTGAACTCTTTGGCACGATGCAGCTCCTCGTCCGTGAGCTCCTCATCGCAGAGCCTGTGCATCTCGGCGATGACGGCGCGAATCGCTTCCGTCGCCTTCTTCGGATCGACGCCCAGATAGATGCCAAGGTGGCCCGTGTCCCGGTGCTTCTGCGTGAAGCTGTGCACGTCGTAGGCCAGCCCGAGGCGCTCGCGGATATTGAGAAACAGCCGTGAGCTCATGCCCTCGCCAAGCACGGTGTTCAGCAGGTCCAGCGCGTAGCGATCCGGGTCGAGGTAGCTCTGCGCACGCACCCCAAGTCCGATGTGGGCTTGCTCGGTGCGCTTGCGCCTCAACAGAACGTTTGAGCGCTGCAAGGGTGCCGGCGCCGCGGGCGTAGCCAGCCCGTTGAGTCCCGACGGGAGAGTGACGCTGCTCCCGATAGCGGCGAGCGTCTCGTCTTCATCCATCGCGCCGGCCACACCGATGACCAGGTTGGGCAGCCTGTAATGCGCATCGGCGTACTCGAGAATGTCCTCGCGGCTGAGACCGGCCACCGACGACTCCGTGCCCGCGATGTCGCGGCCCAATGGATGCCCGGGCCAGATGATCTCCTCGAGAAGATTCAGCGCGTAGTCCTGGGGTTGATCCTGGTACATCTTCAGCTCTTCCAGGATCACGAGGCGCTCGCGCTCGACGTCGTCGATCTCGAGCTTCGAGTTCGAGACGATGTCGGCGAGTACGTCGAGACCAAGCTGCAGGTGCTCGGCCGGGACCCGCGTCCAGTAAACGGTGAGCTCCTTGTCGGTCGAGGCGTTGATGAATCCGCCGACGCCTTCGATCGCGTCCGCAATTTCCTTCGAGGTCGGCCGGCGGTGGGTGCCTTTGAAAAAAAGGTGCTCGATGAAGTGAGAGGCGCCGGCCAGGCGCTCGTCCTCCAATCGCGAGCCACCGCCGAACATGAACACGAGGCTGGCGGACAGGCGCTCCGGCATCGGAGCCACGACCACCTTGGCGCCTCCCGCTAGGCCGTGAACTCGATGGGGAACGGCCATGGGAGTCGCCAGTATGGGCCTCTTACAACGGCCGGCTCAGACCGTCAGTTGCCCGCGCCGCCTTCCTGGAGGGCCCCAAGCGCCGCGTAAAGCGTCATCGCCACGAAGTCGGCGGGCATCCCATCGGAGACCGCATCGAGGGCTTCGCCCAGGTACCTACGCACGTTCGGAACGCGGTCCACGTCACTCAGCTCGAGGCAGTCGCGGATCGCCTCGGCGATCTCGGTGGGGGTGATCTCCTCATCCCCTGCGCCATCCTCGACCGCATTGACCAGGGCGATCGCCTTCCGGATCCGCTCAGCCGCGGCCCGGCCCGTCATTAGTGGCGGGCTACTCTGCAGCCGACTTGCGGAGGCCGACGACCACTCGCCGCTCGGGCTCCTCGCCGATGCTCGAGCTGGAAACCTCGGGATCGCCTTCGAGCGCCAGGTGAATCGCCCGTCGCTCGAATGCCTGCATGGCGTCAAGGGTGATGGCGTCGCCGGTCATCTTGACCTGGCGCGCAGCGCGAAGTGCGATCTCTCGCACCGTGTGCTCGCGCCGTTGCCGATAACGCTCGACGTCGACGATGATCCGCTCGCCTTCGCCAAGGTGCCGGCCAACCATGACGTTGGTGACCGACTGCAGGGCGCGTAGCGTTTCGCCACGCCAGCCGATCAGGGCGCCGAGGTCGCGACCGCTGATGTCCAGGGTTGTGGGCTCGCTGCCCGGGCGCGTCGTCACCTGTGCGCGAATCCCCATGTGCTTCAGCAAGCCTTCGACGAGAGTCCGCGCCAGCTCACCCTGGCCCTTCCCGTCTGCGGGCGCAGCCGATGCTCCCGTCGCTGCCTGGTCGATAACTGAGACCTCGACCACTGTCTCTTCCGAGCCCTCGCTGAGCACCTTGACGTCGACGTTGCGGCGGCTTTCGCCAAGCTCGATCAATGCCGCGTCGACTGCCTCGTCGAGTGTGCGCCCCCGCCCCTCTGCTGATCTCATTGCACCGCCCTCATCTCTTTTTCTTCTTTCGATTGCGCCCGCTCTGCGGCTGGCCTCTTGAACCGTTCTGCGGTCCGTTCGTCGTACCGTTTTGCGGTCCGTTTTTCGATCCGTTCTTTGAGCCGTTCTTCGAGCCGCCGGCGATGTCTTTCGGCCCGATGTCCGCCGCGCCCCTGGGGCCGCCGAAAGTTGCCTTCGGTCCTATGTCAGGGCCTCCCTTGATGCCGGAGGCCCGAGGCTTAAACCCCATTGCCGGTGGCGTGTCCATCTTGATTCGACCTGGGAGGAGGTTGCCCCATCCGACGACGAAATACTGCTGAATGATACCGACGCAGTTGCCGATGAACCAGTAGAGGCCGAGGCCCGCCGGCACGTTCAGCGCGAAGTAGCCAATCATCAGCGGGGACATCCAGACCATCATCTTTTGCATCTGCTGGGCCTGGGCCTCCTGGTCGGTGAGGTTGGGCGCCGGGGGCATCTGCAGCATCTTGGTCTGGACATAGGTGGTGGCCGCCGCCAGCAGAGGAAACACCAGGTACGACGGATCTGGAATGCCAATGTTGCCGGCGAGAGTCACCAGCAGATGGTGGTTGGGGTTGTCGTTCAGGTTGGGGACGAACAGGAAATGCGCGGGGCCGTCCGCATGCTTGGCAAAGCCCTGGAACACGTAGTAGAGGGCGGTCAGGATAGGCAGCTGCACGATCAGGGGCAGGCAGCCCACCAACCCGGCGAGCGGGTTGATGCCGTGCTCTGCATACAGCTTCGTCATCTCGGCCTGAAGCTTCTGGGGCTCCTTCTTGTACTTCTTCCGAAGCTCGCCAACCTCCGGAGCGAGCTTTCGCTGTTCCAGCATCGACCTCCTCTGGGTGGTGAGCTGGAACTGCTGCAACGGAGAAAGGATCAGCCGGATGCCGATGGTGAGGACCACGATGGCGACGCCGTAAGCGCCGATCGTGGCTAGCACCGGCACGGCCTGGAAGTGGACATAGATGAACGTCAAGACCGCCGTGAGGTTGTTCACGATGACAACCTCCCAGAGGTTCTTTACGGGCTTGAAGACGTCAAGGGGCGAGCCTAGGAAGATCTCAGTTCTCCAGTTAGCTGGTCAGAGTCGCGGAATCAGGGAACAGGATCGTAGCCGCCCTTGGCGAACGGATGGCACCGCGCTATGCGCGCCGCCCCCATCCAACCACCACGCAGCCACCCGTACTTCTCCACCGCTTCGTACGTGTATTGCGAGCACGAGGGGTAGTAGCGGCACGACGGCGGGAGGATCTTCGAGAACGACATCTGGTAGCCACGAATCAGGACGAGAAAGATCTTGGTCATGGGTTGAGCTTTGAGAGCCTGAGCGCGGCCTGCGAGGCCTCCTCGCTCAGCTCCGCAAACGACATTACGAGCGCGGCCGGGCGAGCGATCAGGACCACGTCATATCGTATTCCCAGGCTGGCCAATGGCGAATCAGGCCCAAGCAGCTTTTCCCTGCCCAGTTCCCGAACGCGGCGGCGGGCGCGGTTGCGGGCGACCGAGCCCTTCACAGTCCGGCTGACCGTCACGCCAACCCGGTTCGCATCACCGGCGCCAGGCACGGCAAAGGCGACCAGGGCCTTCCCGCTGTAGACCCGCTTGCCGGCGAAAGCGGTCTGGAACTCCGCCTGCCGGCGGAGCCTGTAACGCCTCTTCAACGCGAGAGGCGCGTTTAAGCGCTAAGCCGTAGGCGGCCCTTGCGACGGCGGTTCTGCACGACTCGGACACCGCCCCGTGTGCTCATGCGGCGAAGAAACCCGTGCACGCGGCGGCGGTACCGCTTCTTGGGTTGAAAGGTTCGCTTGATGGCGGAACTCCCTATGCGCGAGACTGGATGTGGACCGCCGTAGTGTAGCGAAACCCAGTTTCGTCGATTGCCACACCGCCACTATCACTTCATCGGGTGGCTCGTAGCCTTGCGAAGAGGAAATGGCTTTGCTACAATCCCGCCCCGGAAGCAGACGGAGTAGGGGTATTAGCTCCAGTCCAGTACAAGTCGCACCATGCGGTCCTACTAAAAGCCACAGTTGAGTGCGATCTAAGCGTATAACACCGCTTCCATATTTCGGGATCGACCGGATGTGGGATTTCGGACAGGTAGGCGCCGCCAGCCTGTGGAAATCCGGTCCGCTCTTTTCCACAGGACACAGTTAGGCGGAGCTTGAGGGTCGTCGAGCTTCGGTTGTACCTGCGGTCGCCTTAAACGAGATGCCGGGATGGCGAGTGGGCGAGGAAGCGGGAGAAGGATGGAATCAAGTTGGCCCCAAGTTGTCCACAGCATTTGCAGAGCCCGGCGGGTCCCCTTCCCCAGGTTCAATGGCGTTCGTCCACAGGCCTGAGACGGAAGGAGGCATGAGTTGAACCAGGACCAAGTCTGGTCCCAGGTGCAGGAGGAGCTTCGCTTTCAGCTCGCCAAGCGGACCTACGACATGTGGCTGAAGAACACCTCGGTGCTCTCCGCCGACAACAACACTTACCGCATCGGCGTGCCCAGCAAGCTCGCGAAAGATTGGCTGGCAGACCGTTTTTCGGGTCTCATCCAGGAAACCCTGCAAGCCGTCACCGGCACGGACGTGGACATTGACTTCGTCATCTCGCCGACAGGCCATCGTCCCGCCATGGCCACCGTCGACGTCGACATCCTGAGCTCGCCCGGCGACAACGGCCGCGACAACGGCACCGAGCCCTACGCCGATGCGCCTCCGATTCCGCCCTCTGAGCTGAACGTTCGGTTCAAGTTCTCGTCCTTCGTCGTCGGCCATAACTCGCAGTTCGCCCATGCCGCCGCCAAGGCTGTCGCTGAGGCTCCGGGTGACAGCTACAACCCACTGTTCCTGTACGGGGGGGTGGGCCTAGGCAAGACCCATCTGATGCATGCGATCGGACATGAGGTGCACGACAGGTTTCCGCGCAAGCGCGTCGTCTACCTCACCTCAGAGCAGTTCACAAACGAGGTGATCAGCTCGATCGCCACCGCGCGGATGGGCGAGTTCCGGCACAAGTACCGCACTGTCGACGTCCTCCTGATCGACGACGTGCAATTCCTCGCCGGCAAGGACCGCACCAAGGAGGAGTTCTTTCACACGTTCAACGCGCTGCACGAGATCAACAAGCAGATCGTGATCTCGTCCGACCGGCCGCCCAAGGAGATCCCGACGCTCGAGGATCGCCTTCGCTCGCGATTCGAATGGGGCTTGATCGCCGACATCCAGTCGCCTGACTTCGAAACCCGCCTGGCGATTCTCCACTCCAAGCTTGGCGACAACAGCACGCTGGTTCCGGAAGAGGTCCTGAGCTTCATCGCACACAAGGTGCAGCGCAACATCCGCGAGCTCGAAGGGGCGCTGACACGGGTCCAGGCCTTCGCCGCGGTGCACCAGCGCCAGGTGGATGAGGACGAGGCGGCCCGCCTTCTCGCCGACATCATTCCGGCCGGCACGCGCAAGCCGATCAACGTCGAGCGCATCCAGGCGCTGGTCGCCGATTACTACAACGTCACCCTCGACGACATGAAGGGGAAACGTCGAGACAAGCACATAGTGTTTCCGCGCCAGGTCGCGATGTTCCTGGTCCGAGAGGAGACGCCTTCATCGTTGCCGGCCATCGGCAAGGCATTCGGCGGCCGCGACCACACGACAGCGCTTCATTCCATCGAAAAGATCGCCAACGAGCTCAAAGAGGACGAGCGGCTACGGTATGAGGTCCAGGCGATCCGCGAGAAGCTGTACGTCCAGTGACCTTTCCACACTTTGTTGGACAGGGCGGGGAGAAGCAGCGCGCTCGCCGCACGTGGTGGATTGCTCCACAGCCAGCCCACAGGACTCGGCAGGGCGGCGGCCGGTTGCCAAGCGGTTATCCCCTGCGAGGATCGATCTGTAAATGATCTCGACATCCACACTATCCACAGCGCTTACTGTTATGGACTACTGATGATTTCAATCAAGAGAAACTCTTACAACGGGGGACAAGTGTCTTGAATGCCAAAGTCATCGCTTCTCAAATGAAGGTCACCTGCAGGCCGTCAGTGTTGGGTCAGGCGTTGCAGATCGTGTCCCGTGCGATCTCCAGCAGGACGACCTTGCCGATCCTGAACAACATCCTCATCGAGACGACATCCGAGGGACTTGCGCTGACCGCGACCAACCTCGAGATCGGGATTCGAAAGCTGGTGCCGGCCGAGGTCTCGATGGAGGGCGCCACCACCGCGCCGGCGCGATTGCTGACCGACTTCGTAAGCACGCTTCCTGACCAGGACCTCGAGATGTCCCTCGAGGGCTCCACGCAATCACTGAGCTTGCGGTGCGCGCGTTTCGACACACACATCAAGTGCATCGAGGCCGAGGAATTTCCACCCGGCCCGCGCCCGGACGAAGGCGACCGGCTCGAGGTCGCGCTGGACGAGCTCGTGAGCGCGGTCGAACAAACGCAGATGGCGGCGTCCACCGACGAGGCGCGACCCGTGCTGACCGGTGTCCTGGTGCAGATCCAGGGCGGCGCGCTCACCCTCGCGGCAACCGACGGTCATCGGCTGGCCGTCCGCAAGCTTGCGGCCACCGGGCCTGCTGACCTCGAGGCCAGCCTCATCGTTCCGGCGCGCGCCCTCGCCGAGCTCTCGCGAGTGCTCAAGGGAGAGCCGGGAAAGGTTGAGATCATCATCTCGAAGGCCCGCAACCAGGTCTTCTTCAAGGCCGGCACCTCGGAGCTGACCTCGAGGCTGATCGATGGGAAGTATCCCAACTACGCACAGGTTATCCCCAGCAAGAGCTCGACCAAGGTGAGGGTCTCGACCAGCGAGCTGACGCAGACCGTCAGGGCGGTCTCGTTGTTCGCCCGCGACAGCGCCAACGTCATCCGGGTCAAGGCCCAGGCCGGGGCGCTGGTCCTGTCGGCAACCACCAACGAGGTCGGCGACAGCAAAGCCGAGATGGCCGCCGACGTCGACGGGTCGGACATCCAGATCGCCTTCAACGCGCGCTACGTCCTGGACGCGCTTGGAGTGATGGCCGTGGATGAGGTCGAGCTGCTTTTCGACGGTCCACTCAGCCCAGGACTGTTGCGGCCGCCGGGCAAGGAGCACTACCTGTACGTAATCATGCCCGTGCGCGTGGCGATGTCCTAGCCCCAATGAACCTGATTGCTGCTCCGGCGACTCCAGCTTAGAAACCACCGCAACTACGCTCACCTAGACCTCAAGCCCGGTCCGGGCGTGAACGTGTTCATCGGCGACAACGGTCAGGGCAAGACGAACCTCCTGGAGGCGGTGGCGATGCTGGCGCTTTCGGCGTCGCCACGCACGCGTCGCGACACCGAGGTTGTCGGGCCGATCGCCGCCGCCACTCGCATCGAAGCCGAGGTGGAGAGCGCCGGGACGGTGATCGAGCTGGCGATTACGCTGACCGTCGAAGGCGAGCGGGCGCGCAGGGTCATCGAGGTCGACGGTGCTCGCCGCCGCGCGTTTGACCTGCCCGGCCTTTTCCGGGTCACCCTGTTCTGGCCTGACGATCTCGGTTTGATCAAGGCCGGGCCCGAGCTCCGACGGCGCTTCCTCAACCAGATGCTCGTGCAGGTCGAGCCGGGCTACGCGCGTGCCCTCGCGGGCCTCAAGCGAGTGCTGGAGCAGCGAAACAGCCTGCTCAAGCGCATGGCGGGCGGCGAGGGTGGCGGGGATGTGCTGGAGGCCTGGAACGAGGAGCTGATCCGGATCGGCGGTGAGGTGTCCGCAGCGCGGGCCAGGGCGGTGACAGAGCTCGAACCGGAAGCGGCTCGATGTCATGCCGAGATCGCTGCCGGCGAGCGCCTGGAGATCGAGTACATGGGGCCGCCGGACGACATGGCCGAGGCTGTGCATAACTCGCTGGCCGAGGATCTACGGCGAGGTACCACCAGCGTTGGTCCTCACCGCGACGACTTGAGGGTGTTGCTCGACGGCCGTGAAGCCCGTGCGTATGGCTCGCAGGGCCAGCAGAGGACCGCGGTGGTCAGCCTCAAGCTGGCTGAGGCGGCCCTGGTCGCGGGGCGGACCGGGGAGAGGCCCGTGCTCTTGCTGGACGACGTGCTTTCCGAGCTGGACGGCGAGCGGAGATCGGCGCTTCTCCGCCAGGTGGCTGGGGCCGGCCAGGTCATCATCACGTCGGTGGAAGCCGGTCCGTTTCCAGCCGAGCTGATCTCGATCGCGCGGGTGTGGACAGTGTCGGCGGGGGAAGTCTCGGCCTGTGGATAAGCTGGGCAATATCCTCCCTCGCGTGCTGCGCCGGCAGCCGGGCGGCGGGCGCTTGCTCGGAACCCAGGTCGCCTCCGCCTTTCGCACGTTGATCGGACCAGAGCCCGCCAGGCTTTGCGACGAGGTCGAGCTGCATTCGGGCACCCTCGTCGTGACCACCTCGAGCCCGGCCCTCGCGCACCAGCTACGGCTTGACTCCGAGATGATCGTTTCACGCCTGAACGGTCTCGACCTCGGCCGAAAGGTGCGTGCGGTTCGCGTGAGGATCGGCCGCTCCGGGCCGCCACAGGACAGGTCATGAGGCTAGGCGTCGAGCAGTCGGGAGCCGCAGCGATCGGTCGCGGCGCCGTGCGGGTCGTGGCGGGCGCCGGGACCGGCAAGACGGCGGTCATCGCGGAGCGCTTTCGCAGGCTGGTCGCAGCGGGCGCCTCTCCGGCCTCGATCCTGGTCATGACCTTCACCGACCGGGCGGCCGCGGAGATGCGCCAGCGCATCGAAGACCTCGTCTGCGAACCGGCACCTGCCGTGGGGACCTTCCATTCGATCGCGCTTGGCTGGCTTCGGGCGGACGGCCGGCTGGTTGGTGTGCCACCGGGTTTCCGGATCCTCGCCGGCGCGGAGCGTTGGATCCTGGCGCGCGAGCTGATGTGGAAGCTGGGCGATCCCATCCTCACCGGCGACGAGCGACCGGACGACCTGGTGTCGCCGGCTCTCCAGATGCTCGAGCGTCTAAAGCAGGAGCTGGTTCCGTTGAGGAAGCTGGCCGCGTGGGCAGGGGCCGCGAGCGCCGATCAACCGGATGCGGAGTTCGCTGAGCGCGTCGAGCTCATGCAAGCCTGCGTCCGCCTTTTCGGCGCCTACGAGCGCGCGTGCCGCAAGCAGAGGCTGCTCGATTTCGAAGACCTGCTGACGCTGGCGGTGAAGCTTCTCGAGGAGCATCCGGCAATCCGCAACGCATACCGCACTCGATATCCGCACGTGCTCGTCGACGAGTACCAGGACTTGAACCTCGCGCAGGAGCGCCTCGTCGAGCTGGTCGCCGAGGGAGGAGCTCCATTCGTCGTCGGCGACGACGATCAGAGCATCTACCGCTTCAGGGGAGCCTCGCGCGCGAGCCTGGAGCGCTTTCGCGCGCATTTTCCCGACGCGGTGACCATCACGCTCGGGCGCAACCACCGCAGCTCGCGACGCATCGTCACGGCAGCTGCCACGTTGATCGCGAACAACCAGGCACGGCTGCCGAAGGCGCTGAGGTCCAACCGGCCAGGCGACAAGGTGGAGCTATGGCAATGCCCTGACGGCGACACGGAGGCGAGCGCGATCGCAGAGGAGGCGGAGCGCCTGATTGCATCGGGCGTCGCCATGCACGGCATCGCGGTGCTGTGTCGCACCAACGCGATTGCGCGCCCGATCGCCGAAGCGCTCGCCGCGCGGCGCCTTCCCCACGTGGTGATCGGAGGTCGCGGGTTCTACGACCGTCCGGAGATCAAGGATGTGATCGCGCTGCTTCGGGTCCTGCGGGACCCGACCGACGTGGTCGCGCTGGCGCGCGCGCTGACCCGTCCGCCGGCCGGCCTTGAGCCCGCTGCAGCGCTGTCCACTCTTCGCGATCGCAACGGGGCGACGCCGCTCGAAGCGCTCGGACGATGGTCACAGTCGGCCGCCTTCGCCGCCCTGCTGGGATCGCTCGAATCGCTCGCGGCGACCGCTGACGTCCGCGAGCTGTTCTTCGAGCTCATGGAGAGGACGAGGTACCTTCTGGTGCTCGAAGAGACTCTCGAACCAAGTGAGGCGGCGCGTGCGACCGCCAATGTCAGCCACTTCGCAGAGCTCATCGCAGAGTTCTGCGAGACCTCGGTCGACCGATCCCTCGAGGCGTACATGCATCACCTCGACCTCGTCCTTCTGTCGGGTGAGGACGACGAGCCGGCATCGGTCGACGGGTTCGTCGAGGCGATTCAGGTGATGACCATCCACCAGGCCAAGGGGTTGGAGTTCGACGCTGTCTTCGTGCCTGGATTGGTCGAGGGGCGTCTTCCGCAGACCGGTCGCAGCCCGCGCTTCGAGCTGCCGGCGGCGGTGCTCGAACCGCTGGTCCGGGGCCGCGAAGACGTCGTCGGCGAGGAGCGCCGCCTGCTTTATGTGGCGATGACCCGCGCGCGGAAGCATCTTTTCCTGACGCGTGCGTCCCATTACGACGGCGGCCGCCGCTGGCGCGACTCGCGCTTCATCGCGGAGGTGCGAAAAGCCGGCGCGCGCGTGGTCCTTGACCGCGAAGTTCCTGCCGGAGCTCGAGTCGCCGCGCAGCCGCTGGGCCTGCCCCGCGGCAAGGACGCCGGAGTCGTGCTGTCCTACTCCGCGATCGCTGCCTACCGTGATTGCCCGCGGCAGTACTGGTATCGGTATGAGCAGCGGCTGCCCGCGGTGCAGAGTGCCGAGGCGGTGCAGGGCGTCGTCCTCCATGAGGTGTTGCGCCGTGCTGGGGAGGCGAGGCAGCGCGACGAGAAGGTGACGGCGCCGCGGTTGAGCGCTCTGCACGACGAGGTCTGGAATGCCACGGCGTTCCCCGACCCACGCCGAGCGCCGACCTTCAAGCGCAACGGCGCACAACAGCTCGAGACCTACCGAGAGAGCGGCGGCCTGGAGGCCCGGCCCGAGTATCTCGAGCGGTCCTTCGCCATCGACGTCGACGGCTGGACCCTGCGCGGCGTCATCGACCGGGTCGACCGCGCCGGCTCGGGCTGGCGGATCCTCGATTACAAAACGGGAAGGCCGGTCAGCCGCAACCGGCGCGACCTGCAGGTGGCGCTCTACGCCCTGGGCGCGGAAGCGGCACTGGGGGTGGATTCGCGTGGGCTGGAGCTCGACGTGGTCTACCTGGCTTCGGGCGACACTCTGTCGCTCGAGCGCCCAGACGCTCTCATCGCTGAGGCCAAGCGGCAAGGGGCCGAGGTGGCGGAGGGCGTCAGGGCGGGGCGGTTCGACCCCAAGCCCGATCGGCGGCGCTGCCGGCTGTGCCCCTACAGGCTTGCTTGCGCCGACGCCCTGTAACGGGCGGCCAGCAGCAGACACTCGCGCGCGATGTCAGATGAGGCGTATGGATGAGCGAGCTCGGCCGCCTTTCGTGACATCTCGCGCCAGGTCGGACCACCCTCGGCCAGCACCCTTATCTCTTCCAGCAGCTCGTCGTCCTTGGGCGAGAACTTGCCGACTCCCGACTCGACGACGAAGTCGACGTTGGGCGACTCCTGGCCGGGCAGGAAACCGGTGATCACCAGCGGAAGCCCAGTGGCAAGCGCTTCGGCGATGGCGCCTGGACCGGCCTTGGTGACGATGACGTCGCAGGCTCGCATCAGCTCAGGCATGTACTCGACAAAGCCGAGCACCAGGGTGGGCGTCGCGAAACCCAGGCCGGCGAGCCTTCGGCGCAGGCGTTCGTTGCGGCCGCAGATGACGACCACCTGCCAGTCGTGAGGCTGGTCGGTCAACGCCACCACCTGCTTCGAAAGGCCGCCAGCGCCTGCGGCGCCTCCCATGATCAGCACCGTGAAGCGCTTCTCGTCAAGGCCGAACCGGCGGCGGAGCGCCTCCTTCTCGCCTGGCGCGGGCGGACGAAAGCGGAGGTCCACGGGAAGGCCGAGGAGCTTGACGCGGTCGGGTGGAACTCGCCGGCGGATGGCGACCTTGCGAGCCAGCTCGGTCGGCGCGATGACCAGGTCGGCACGGCTGAAAGTCCAGCCGCGGTGAAAGTCCACGAGGTCGGTGATCACTGTCATCAGCGCGCGCTGCCGACCGCTCTTCTGGATTGCCTGGTACGTCATGTGATTGAGGAGCGGGTGCACCGACAGCACCACGTCAGGGTCGCTCTCTTTGATGAGGTCGGCCGTCGCCTTGCGCACGCCGCGGCCGAAGACCGCGCGGATCGCGGCGAAGGTCGGCTTTGTGTTGCTCGTGTGATACACCGCGCCCCAAGCGACGCGGGACCGCTGGATCATCGGGCCGTAAAGCGCGGCGAGGCGCCTCACCACCAGCGGGCCCTGCGCCATCAACGGGTCGGCGACGGTGACCACGCAGGTCGGATCGAGCAGCTGCAGCGCGTCGGTCAGCGCGCCTGCCGCGGCGCGATGTCCTCCACCGGTGTCGCTGAAGAGGATCAGGACCCTAGGCGCGCCGCCGACGGGAGTGGGGACTGGAGGCGGTGCCTGGACGGGACCAGCGTCCGCCGGTTGGGCGCTTACTTCCGGTGCGCGGCGGCCCGGCGCGCGATCCATCGCATGTTGTACTGGGACAGCAAGAGCGTGATGAAGAACATCCCGACGATCGCGATGCCGACCCAGAGCATCGTGCGCTTGGCGAGCTCGTTGGCGGAAAGCGGCGGCGACCCGGTCAGGTTCTGCTGAATGATGAACGACGCTAGGTCCTTGATGTCCTGGTCGGTCAGCGCAGAGTTCCCGCCCTTGGCGGGCATGTCGGTCTGCCGGGGATCGCCAGGCTGGTGCACCCGCCCGTTGGTGATGATCCCAATCAGGAAATTCGGGTCGAGGCCGTTCGCCACGCCGGGCAGCTTCTCGATCGGATTCAAGGCCGGGCCGATGCCGCCGGTCAGGCTGGCGCCATGGCAGGCCGTGCAGCTGGCCGCATACAACGCAGCGCCTTTCGTCGGATCACCAGGAAGCGCCACGGCGCTGGCGGACGGGGACGGCGAGCTGGCAGCCATCGTGCTGATGGCTGTCAGCGCGACCATGGCGGGAACGGCCACGGCCACGAGCGCTGACAGCGCAAATCCCTTGTGAAGCCGCATGCCGCGCCAAATCATAGCCTGCCCCCTATTTTGCCCCTCGGGCGGGAATAGGAAGAAAGCGCGTAGGTTTTAAGCCTGATATGGCGTCATGCTCACCGGTCTCCCGTTCGGCTTTCTGCTGCGTATCGAGGCGCTGGCTAGACGCGAGATCGGCTTACCGTGGCTGAGGCGACTCCTCTGATCTCCAACCTCGCCGCCGGAAGGCGGATCGGGGTTATCTCCATGCACACCTCTCCAACGGCCTCACTGGGCCAGAACGGCAACGGCGGCCTCAACGTCTACGTCCGCGAAGTCGCCACCGCATTCAGCGATCGCGGCATCGCCACCGACATCTTCACCCGCCGCCAGTCCCCTGACGACCCTGCCATCGAGTCCCTGGCTCCCCTTTCGCGCGTCATCTATCTGCCTGCCGGCAGGGGCCTGGACAAGTATTCGCTCTACGACCAGGTCCCGGCGTTTGCGGCAGGCATCCGTGCTTTTGCCGAGCGCGAGCACCTGACCTACGACCTGCTCTATTCGCACTACTGGCTCTCGGGTGAGGCCGCCTGCCTGCTGCGGGCGGAGATGGATGTGGCTTGGGCACACACCGCGCATACCCTCGGCCTGGTCAAAAACCGAACTCTTGCCGCCGGCGCCCGCCCTGAGCCGGCGCTGCGAATTCGCGTCGAGGGCGAGATCGCGAAGCAAGCCGACCTGCTGATCGCGTCGACCCAGGACGAGGCTGACGATCTGGTCAGGTTGTACGGCGCGGACCCCGACGGCGTGCAGGTGGTTGCGCCCGGCATCGACCTCTCGACATTCCAGCCGATCGACCGCGCCGAGGCACGACGCAAGATCGGGTACGGACCCGGCAGGTTGCTGCTGTTCGTCGGCCGCCTCGAGCGCCTCAAAGGCGTGGACGTTGCCATCCGCGCGCTGTCGCTGCTCCGCGATCGCGACCACGACGACCTGCGGCTGATGGTGCTTGGCGAAGACGTTCGCGATGGCGATGAGAGCGAGAAGGAGCGGCTCAAGGCAGTGGCATCCGCTGCAGGCGTTCGCGACTGCGTCGATTTCCTCGGCTCGGTCGCGCATCACGAGCTGCCCTACTTTTACGCCGCCGCTGACGTTTGCGTCATGCCCTCGTACAGCGAGTCGTTTGGCCTGGTCGCGCTGGAGGCCCAGGCCTGCGGGCGGCCGGTCGTGGCGTCCGGGGTGTCAGGTCTGAGGTCGGTCGTGCGCGACGAGGTGAGCGGCTACTTGATCGACGATCACGACCCGGCGATTTACGCGGAGCGCATCGGCCGGCTCATCTCAGACCCAGAGCTCGCGCAGCAGATGGGCAGGCGTGGGCGGCTGCTGGCGCAGCGATTCTCCTGGACGCGCACGGCGGACCGGCTCGGCAGCCTTTTCGAAAGCGCCATCGAAAGCTCTCACGCGCGGGTCCAGGCCGGCGTGCGGCACGAATAGGGAAACGAAGCCGCATCGAACGAGGTGAGTGGCGTCGGCCGCGTGCCGTCGGCATTCATCAACCAGACCTGGCCTCCGTTGAGGAAAGCGATCTGGTGACCGTCCGGTGATGGGACTGGGTTGATGACGTTGATGTTCGGGTCGGCGGGAAGCCCAAGAGCGACCGTCAGCGCTGTGGGCGGCGCGATCGAGCTGACCACGAACGCCTTCTGCTGAGCGCCAGCCGCTGTTTGCAGGCCCAGGGCGAAAACCAGATGGACTGAGTCGGGCAGCCAGGCCGGTGGGCTGATCTGGCCGGCGCTCGCGATCGTTGTGGTGGTGGCCGCGCCGCTGAGAGCTCGCACCTTGAGCGTCGTCACTCCAACGTCATGGCGCAGATAGGCGATGCGATTTCCGGCAGGGGCCCACGCTGCGTCGCTGATCTGACCGTTTTCCACCGCCAGCTGGTAGCGAGCCTGGAGTCCGACGTCATATCCCCAGACGACGCTCGACTGCGATCCGACCTCGATGAAGGCGAGCCTCGAGCCGTCAGGCGACACAGTGGCTCCGATGGCTGCAGGCGAGATCACGGAATCCACGCCGGCGGCCGTCAGGCGGTGCAGCGCGCCTCCGCCGTCGATGAACACGTAGCCCATGCCGGCGGCAAGCGCAGCGGCCCAGACAGCGTTGAACCCGAGTGGTTGCGAATCCTGGCCCGGTGTCAATGACGACCACGTCCCTGCGTCGCTTTCAAGCAGCAAGCTGGTCCCGTCCGGCGACCAGCTGAACGAACGGACGGAACCGTCGAACAGCTTGCGAGGGAAGCCGGACTCGTTGACCAGCCAAAGCGGGCCGGATGTGCCGTCTGCGGCTGTCGTTGTAAATCCGACCCAGTTGTGCAGCTGCTGGATCGGGCCGGTTGTGAATGCGATGGTGGTGTCGGCGGCGAGCCTGTTGCCGTCTGCATCGAGCGCGCTGCCCGTCACCGCGAGGACGTAGTGGGTCGAGGGCTGAAGCAGGGTCGCGGGCGCGATGATGGCCCGCCGCCCGTCTGTCGGATTGAGCCGCACGCTGAACGGAACGGGGGGAGAGATGCTCACCGCCTGCTGCAGGCTGGGTCCGTTCATGTCCCGGCTGAAGTCCACGGTCAGGTAAGCGGCGGGGTCGACGCCGGTTTCGCCGGCGGCCGGCGCCGAGCCGGTAAAAGCTGGCGGACCCTCGGTGACGAATGACCAGTGGTGGCGCAGCACTGCCTTGTTGCCTGCGAGGTCGCCGTATCCCGCCTCCAGCACCACGTCATAGGTCGAGCTCGGCGCCAGGGTGGGGTGCTGGTACGAGAGCTCCCGAGGGCTCAGCCAAACGAGGTACCCACTGGTCGCGGGCTGCAGATGAAGCCGGCTCTCGATCGACTGTTGGTCGACGTCATGGTCGAAAGTGATACGGATCGGCGCTGCGGTGGAGACGTCCACTGCGCCGCGCACGGGCGAGTAGTCGACGATCTGCGGCGGGTTGCCACCGCACGCGCTGATGGAGCCCAGTACGAGGAGAGCGACGACGAGAGGTCTGGCTAGAGGTGCGACTTGAGGCGAGCCCTCATCTCGTGCGCCAGCTGCTCCAGGCGCGACGAGTCGACGAACAGCAGCGAGATGCTCGGGATCTGGTCGATGGCGCCTTCGATGCCGCTCTCGGACGGGTCGGCGGCGCCAAGAATGTCCTTCACCTTGCGAGCGCGATTCCCCAGCGCATCCTCGGCCATCGCCTGCAGCTCGGAGACGATTGGCGACCAATCGCGCTGCGGTCCGCTCGGTGGTGGCGCGGTCGGAGCGACCTGCATCGCCGGCATCGAGGGAGGCGTCGGATGCGTGGTGGTGGGCGGCGAGTACGTCGGATAGACCGCCGTCGCAGGAGGCGTCTGCACCTCCTGCGTGATCACCGGCATCGGGCTGGTGATCGGCTCGACCATCGGCGGTGGCGCTGTCGCGGCCACCGCCTGCTGGCCGGGGCTGCGAGGGCCGCGCTGCGAGGCCACGACCTCGTCGACATCGAGCGGCGGATGCTTGGTGGCGTCGGCTGACTTGACCTCGATCATCGCGCTTGGGTCGTCGCACAGGGCCAGCGCGCGGTCCGGCTTGTCGGAGATGTCACGAGACTCGCTCGTGTACGCCCCGGCGAGCTCGCCCTCAGCGAGGATGATCACGCCGGTGCCCCCCGCGGACCGAATCATCACGCTCCCGCTCAGCTTTCGGTCGCTCAGGAATTTGAGCAGGGCCTTCATGTCAACCCACGCGGCGTACAGCTCGGTGTACATCGGCTTCGAGACGGTCAGCTCATATAGGCCGTCGATCAGCTCGGGCGAAAGGCCGACCACGTCAAGCACGCCATGCCCCTGCGTCACGTCCTCGTTGAACTGGTGCAGCGCCGTCTTGCCGAGCATCAATCCTCCCGGCTCGGCGGCCCCGTCGTAGATGCACTCGAGGGCCGACCCCTCGCGGAACAGGATCAAGCCTGTGGCGTCCTCGGTCAGCAGCCGGACGTAGCCCGTATAGCCCTCTTTCTCCAGCGTGGTGATGAGGCGCGGGAAGTCGACGAACGACGTCTTCAGCGAGTCGTATATGACCTGCCCAGCCGGGACTGGAATCGGCTCACGCCCGTGCTTGGGTTGCGGTCGGTGCTTCACGCCACGTCTTGGCTGCGGTGCTTCCACCTTTCTCTCCGGTTCAGGGTGATCTGGGCGCTCCCCTCGCGCCTCGACCTGGGGGGATTCGGGTGCGCCTTGCTGTGGCGCGGATTCCGCGGCTTCGACCAGCTCGGGGATGCCGGCCTTGACAGTCTCATCGGCGGGTAGCTTAGCCTTCGCGTCGAAGTCAAACTCGCCTTTCTTCCAGGTTAGGGCACTGACGACAGCGTCATCACCCGCCAAACCGTCGCCGTGGGCGTGGAAAAGGTGGCCGAACAGAAAGTAAAGTGAGGTCGATTCGCCGTTGCCGTTCCTGATCGTGAGCGTGCCGGTGGACCGCTCGCCCTGAGCGGCTTCCAACAACGAGCGAAGGGGCGTTTCGGCCAGCGAGCCGTGTGACTGCAAAAGCATCTCCTGAGACCGGCCCAGCCCGATCGTGGGATTGAGAGAAAGTTAGTATAGATATCGGTATCAAATTCGCGCGCCCGGAGCAGCCCGATTCGGAAACGGAGCTTCCGGACGCCCGCCAGGCGCCCCCGGCACGCTTGTTGCTCGTGCGCCACGGCCAATCCACCTGGAACTACGAGCGGCGAATCCAGGGCCAGCTGGATCCTCCCCTTTCAGACGAAGGCCGGCGCCAGGCCGTGCGCCTTGGTCAGAGGCTCGCCGGCCGGACTTTCGCCGGGCTTTATACGAGCGACCTGAAGCGCGCAGCCGAAACCGCGCAGCTCGTCGGCCAGGCGGTTGGGCTCGAGGCGATGCCGATGGCCGAGCTGCGCGAGATCTTCCTTGGCCAGTGGGAGGGTTTGCGCACAGAGGAGCTGGCGGCGCGGTTCCCCGAGGCATGGGCGAGCTGGACCGACGAGCCGGACTGGGACCTGGTGCCGGGCGGCGAAGGCTCCGCCGCTTTCGAAGCGCGCGTGAGCGTCGCCCTCGACCGCCTGTTCCAGCGCCATCCGCATGGCGACATGCTGGCGGTCACGCATGGCGGGGTGATCCAGATCGCCCTCCATCACGTGGTCGGGCGCCCGGGTCGGGGCATCTTCCCGTTTCGCATCCAGAACGCGTCGGTTTCGGTCCTGGAAAGACGCAACGGCCGCGTGGTCGTCAGCGGCGTCAACGACATCGGGCACCTTGAGGTCGCGTCCGAGGCGGCGCCGGAGATCGTGTGACGACAGTCGATGCATCGTGGGATCGCGACCTGGACAGCAAGGCATCGCCCTCGCCGTTGCTGCAGACATGGGGATGGGGCGAGGTCCAGTCTCGTGCCGGTTGGACAGTGGAACGCGTGAGGCTTGGCGCGGACTCGATGGCGAGCATTCAGCTTCGCGCTGTCGGTCCGGTCCGCGAAGCGTACGTTCCTCGCGGACCCGTTCCATCGACCGCTGATGCCATAGACGCGCTGGTCGACTGGGCGCGCACCGCAAAGGTCGCCAAGCTGCGAGTCGAGCCTGAGGCGCCGCCCGCATTGAGCGAGGACCTTGCGGCGCGCGGATTCGTCAAAGGGGCGCCGACCCAACCCGAACACACGCGGATCCTCCAGCTGAAGCCGCCGGATGAGATGCTGGCCTCCTTCAAGCAGGGCCGCCGCTACAACATTCGCACCGGGCTGAAGCGCGGTGCGCTCATCGAGGAAGGCAAGGACGCAGCCGAGCTGGCTCGCCAGTCAACGGCGGTGGAGCGCCGGGAATCGATCAGCCTGCCTGCGCGCGCCTACTACGAGCTGCTGCTCGAGCATCTCCCGTGGTGTCGCACCTATGTCGCCCGCCATCCCGAAACGCGCGAGGGTTTGGCGGCAGTGCTGGTGGCGCGGCACAGCGGTCGCGCCTACCACCTCTTTGCCGGCCGGACGGGGGCGCACCCCGAGCTGATGGGCAATGACCTGGCGTGGTGGGCCGGCATCCGCGCTGCTGCCGAGGCTGGTTGTCGCGACTACGACCTGTGGGGAGTCCCGCCTCCGGGCGCCGGCCCAGAGCACCCCTGGCACGGCCTGGGCTTCTTCAAGGCCGAGTACGGAGGTGAGGAGGTCGCCTACGCGGGAGCCTGGGAGCTCGTCCTCTCGGCCGGCGGCAACCGCCTGCTGGAAATCGAGAGGAAGGCCCGCCTACGCATTCGGGGTCTGAAACGCAACATATCCTAACAATCCTTCAAATCGGTTAGGATGAAGTCGTGATCAGCACCACCGAGTCGTCGCGGAAGGTCCTCATCGTGGATCCCGACACGACTACGCGCCGCGAAGTCAAGGCCGCATGCGCTCAAGACGGCTATCAGGTGCTCGAGGCGGAGAGCGGGGCTGACGCGCTGCGCGAGCTGGGCTCCTCGCATCCGAGCCTGGTTTTGCTGGAGGTGGCCTTGCCGGACGGCTCTGGGTTTGACGTCTGCCGCGAGCTGCGCAAGGCGGATGCCGCCGTGCCGGTGATCATGATGAGCTCGCGGTCCGACGAGATCGATGTCGTGGTCGCGCTGGAGATCGGCGCCGACGACTACGTGACCAAGCCCCTGCGTATCAGGGAGCTCGTGGCCCGCATGGCGGCCCACCTGCGCCGGACTCGCCTGGAATCGGTGGAGGCGACGCGCAGCCGCCTCGAGTTCCGCGAGCTGGTCATCGACGTCAACGAGCGGCGCGTTTACAAGGCAACCAAGGAGGTCGAGCTGACCCACACCGAGTTCGACCTGCTGACCTTTCTCGCCGGCAACGCGGGGAAGGTCCTGAGCCGCGAGAAGATCCTCAACTCGATCTGGGGCTACGAGTACCCGATCGAGACCAGGGTGATCGACGTGCATATCAGGAATCTGCGGCGGAAGATCGAGACGCAGCCGTCCCGGCCGTACTACATCCTCGCGGTGCCGGGCATCGGGTACCGGTTCACGAACGCCCGCCCCGGATAGGCAGCGCCACACCCAGCTCGCGCAGCGATTGCTGGACGAACTCTCGCCGGCTGATGCCGGGGTGGGGAATCTTGAGGTCTCTGTCGGACACGTGCCGGTCGCCGAACAAGAGGATGTCGATGTCGATGACGCGCGGGCCCCAGCGCCGGGTTGGCTTCCGGCCCCCCTCGCGCTCGACCGCCTTGGCGGCCGCCAGAAGGCGCCGCGGGGTGCCGGCCCACTCGACCTCCAGCGCCTGGTTCAGAAACTTCGGCTGGTCGGTGTCTCCCCATGGCTCGGTCTCGATGACGCGACTTTGACGCAGTATGCGAACTCCCTTTTGACGCAGTCTCCGTCGCGCCGCGCTGAGGTTTCTTCGCCGGCTGCCGAGGTTGGTGCCGAGCCCCAGGTAGGCCACGGTGCCTAGGCGCCTCACCGCATCTGGTCGGCGACCCGGACAACGCGGGACATCGCCGCGACGTCGTGCACCCGCACGATGTCCGCGCCCCTTAGGACAGCGGCCGTGACGGTGGCAGCCGTCCCCTCCACACGGTCGGAGACCGGCGCGTCCAGCAGCTTGCCGATGAACGACTTGCGGGACGTGCCGACCAGTATCGGAAACCCGAGCTCCTTGAGCTCCTCGAGCCTGCGCATGACCATCCAGTTGTGATCGGCCGTCTTGCCAAAACCGATGCCGGGGTCGACAACCACGCGCCCACGCGGCACCCCCGCCGCCACGGCGAGCCGCGCCGCCTCCCTCAGGAACCGCTTGATCTCGTCCATGAGGTCACCCGCATATTCGGTGCCGTCCTGGTTGTGCATGACCACGAGCGCGCTTTTGCTCCTCGCGGCGAGGTCGGCGATGGCGGGCGAGCGTGTCAGGCCCCAGATGTCGTTGAGGATGGTGGCGCCGGCCGCGACCCCCGCCTCTGCGACCTCGAGCTTGTAGCTGTCGATCGAGACCGGGACCCCGGATCCACGCGACAGGCGTCGCACTACCGACTCTGTGCGGTTGATCTCGTCCGACGCGCTGATCGGGACGTGCCCCGGGCGCGTGGACTCGCCGCCCACGTCCAGAAACTCCGCTCCGTCTCGCACCATCTGCATGCCCTGCACGACGGCGGCCTCGTGATCGTCGCCGAGCCCGTCGCCGCTGAACGAGTCCGGGGTGACGTTCACGATTCCCATCACATAGGTGCGGTTGCCCCACTCGTAACGATGCCCACCGATGTCGGCGATCACGCGCCGATTATGCTGCCCTTCGACATGAAGCTCGCCGACATCGCGGCTGGAGTGCCCGGCGCCAGGCTGGAAGGCAACGGCGACGTCGAGATCACCGGCATCGCATACGATTCACGCCGCATCAAGCCCGGCGACCTTTTCGTGGCGGTCACCGGCCTGCGTGAGGACGGCCATGCCTTCGCGGCGGATGCCGTGGCCCGGGGAGCGGTCGCCGTCGCGCTCGAGCGGTCCGGCCCGATGCCTGCCGGCGCGGCGGTCATGCTGGTTCCGTCCACGCGCATCGGCCTGGCT
The DNA here is from genome assembly GCA_036264335.1 of Candidatus Dormiibacterota bacterium. Lineage (GTDB taxonomy): Bacteria > Chloroflexota > Dormibacteria > Dormibacterales > Dormibacteraceae > Palsa-872. The sequence goes on along the minus strand of DATARC010000091.1, from coordinate 35,612 downwards.
GAGATCGCAGCCGAGTTTTACGGCCGCCCGTCGCGACGCCTGAAGCTCGCCGGCATCACCGGAACCGACGGCAAGACGACCACGACCCACATGGCGGAGCACGTCTTGCAGGCAAGCGGCATTCCGGCGGGGGCGATGAGCACCGTGGCCTTCACAGTCAGCGGCGCTGAGACCGACAACCTCAGCGGCCAGACCACCACCGAAGCCCCGCAGGTCCAGGCCTGGCTGCAGCGCATGGTCGAGGCTGGTGTGAAGTGCGCGGTCATCGAAACCACGTCACATGCGCTCGTGCAGGAGCGGGTCCGCGCTTGCGATTTCGACGTCGCAGCGTTCACGAACGTCGGCCATGACCATCTCGACTACCACAGGACATGGGACGACTACCTCGAGGCCAAGGCGCGGCTCATCGACCTCACCGCGGCGGCCGCCGACAAAGGGATTGAGAAGACGGCGGTGCTCAATCGCGACGACGCGAGCTTTGAAAAGCTGTCGCGCCGGCCCATCGCGCGGCGTTGGTCCTACGGCCTGACCACTGCGTCCGACCTGCACCCGCTCGACCTCAGGGTCAGCGGGTCGGGCTCCGCCTTTCGCCTGGTCACGCCTGCCGGCGAGACTGAGGTGACGCTCGCCGTGCCCGCGAAGTTCAACATCTACAACGCGCTCTGCGCCGCGGGCGTGTGCCTCGCGCTTGGCGTGCCGATTGACGCAATCGGGACTGGACTTGCCGGCTTCGAAGGGGTGCGCGGCCGCCTCGAACCCGTCGAGCTCGGCCAGGACTTCCGCGTGTTCATCGATTTCGCCCACTCCTCGGGCGCGCTGGCCAGCGCCCTGGCCGAGCTGCGGCCGTTCACGCCGGGCCGCCTCATCGCGGTGTTTGGTTCGACTGCGCGCTCCGACCACGACCGCGTCGGCATGGGCCGCGCCGCTGCGGAGTTCTCCGACTTTTTCATCATCACCACCGATGATCCGCTCGGCGAGGACCCGGTAGAGATCGCGCGCGAGGTCCAGTCCGGAGCGGAGGGCAAGGCTCCCGGACGCGACTACGAGGTGGTCATCGATCGCCGCGCCGCGATCAGGCGCGCGATCGAAGTCGCACGACCTGGCGACTGCGTCCTGATGGCGGGCAAGGGCCATGAGCGATCGATGCAGATGGCAGCAGGCTCAGAGCCCTGGGACGAGCGGGCTGAGGTCGAGACCGCGATTCGGGAGAAGCTCGGCCTTTCGGTTTAGCGCTCGAGCCGGTCGGAGCGCCCACCCCCGACCATGCGGACTATCTCGACGACGTCGCCATCCCGCAGTGTGGTGGTCGCGTACGCATCGCGCTCGAGGATCACGCGGTTGTGCTCGACGGCTACTGCGCGCTGGCTCACGCCCAGCGTCTCGAGGTAATCGGTCAGCAAGGTGGGTCCCTCGAGCTCGATCTGCTTCCCGTTGACCTGCAGGGAGATCACTGGAACAGCCTGATGGCGGCGTAGCCCGCCGCGCCTGAATCCAGGCACTCGGCGATCCTTTCCTGGGTGACCCCGCCAATGGCGATGACGGGGATGCGCACGGAGCGGACGACGGATGCGAGCGCTTCGAGGCCGGCTGGTCGCGCGTCCTTATGACTATCGCTCGCCCACACCGGCCCAAAGATGACAAAGTCCGCGCCGGCGAGTTCCGCCTCCACCGCGCTTTGCATCGTGTGGACCGAGCGCCCGATCAGGCGCTGGCCGAGCAGCTCTCGCGCGTCTTGAACCGAGATGTCGCGCTCCGGCAGGTTGACGCCTGCCGCTCCGCAGGCCAGCGCGACGTCGCAGCGCGAGCTTATGAGCACCGGCACCGGCGAGACGGCCACGAGCTCGACGGCGTTGGCCTCGAGCTCCCGCACGGTCAGGTCGGGCGCTCGGAGCTGAAGCAGTGTCGCCCGGGGTGCCGCCCGCAGCCCTTCGCGAGCGCTCGCCACGACCGCCATCGCCACCGGCAAAATTAGGGCCGGCGCGAGACGCCCTCGGTGGGTGAGCTCGGGCTGGCGTGGCCGCGCTTGGGCATGCGGCCGGCGACGTAGGCCTTGCGCCCCGCCTCGACGCCTTCCTTGATCGCCTCGGCCATGAGACCTGGGTCGCGCGCGAGCGCGACGGCCGAGTTGACGAGCACCGCGTCCGCACCAAGCTCCATGGCCAGCGCGGCATCGGAGGGCGCGCCGATGCCGGCGTCGACGACCACCGGGACCCTGGCCTCCTCGACGATGATTCGAATCTGCTCCAGCGTCTGGAGACCTTGTCCGGAACCGATCGGCGATCCCAACGGCATCACCGTCACGGTGCCCAGCTCTTCCAGCTTCTTCGCGAGCACGGGGTCCGCGTTGATGTATGGGAGGACCTTGAATCCTTCCTTGACGAGGATGCGCGCCGCCACCAGCGTCTCTTCCGGGTCGGGGAAGAGGTAGCGCGGGTCGGGGATGACCTCGAGCTTCACCCAGTCCGACAGTCCCATCGACCTCGCGAGGCGTGCAATTCGAATCGCCTCATCCGCCGTGCGGCATCCCGCCGTGTTGGGGAGGATGCGAAAACGCTTCCAGTCGATGACATCGAGGATCGTCTTCTTTTTCGGATCGTCGAGGTCGAGGCGCCGAAGCGCCACGGTCACCAGCTCGCACCCTGATGCATCGAGCGCAGCGAGCATCGAAGCGTCGTCGGTGTACTTGCCCGTGCCAAGGAAGAGTCGGGAGCGCAGCTCGACCCCGGCGATGACCAGCTTGTCGACGGCAGTAACCGTCTGCATGGCCTCAGCTTACCGGCGGCGGGCTAGGGGAGGTCTTGCTGGACGATGAGAGTCTTGTCGCGCCCATAGGTCAGGCGCTTCACCGCCTGAGCGATGGGCAGCCAGACCAGCTTGTCGACTTCGATGCCTGAGCGGAACCGCCCGCCGCGCACCTCCATGACCCAGTAGCACGCCACCTTATCGCGGCCGCGACGGTCGACGTATGCGGTGCAGCCAAGCGGGCGCACCAGCTCGCACTTGAATCCCGTTTCCTCGCGGACCTCGCGCAGGGCGCAGTCCTCGGGGGTCTCGTCAGGCTCGACCTTGCCCTTGGGCAGCGTCCAATCGTCGTAGGCGGGACGGTGGATCACAGCGATTTCCGTTTCGTCGGACGGACCGACCCGGCAGACGACGCCGCCCGCCGCACGTATCACGGTCACATCCGTCACATCCAGGATCTTTGTTGCCAACGTTGCTCCTTCGTCTGCTGAAACGTCGTGGCGGGACGTTGTGCTGCTTTATGAAAATGTCGGCGCTGGTCAGAGTTTAGCCGCGAAGGCCCCCATCCTGCCATGTAATTTTTATCGGGTGCGCTCGAGAGCTGTGACGAGCTCGCGCACCCGACGGTCGATGTCATCGCGGATCTCGCGCACTTTTTCGGTTGGCATGTCCTTTGGGTCGGGCAGGTCCCAATCGATGTAACGGCGGCCCGGGATGACGGGACATGCATCGCCACAACCCATGGTTACGACAACGTCAGCCCACTGCGCAAGCTCAGTCGTCAACATCTTCGGCACATTTGCGCTGAGGTCGATGTCGATCTCCTTCATCGCGGCCACCACAACGGGATGAACGTGCTCGGCCGGCGTAGTACCGGCTGACCGGGCCTCATGAGCGCCGCCTGCTGCTCGCTCGAACAATGCCTGACTCATCTGCGACCGCCCAGCGTTTTGAAGGCAAACGAAGAGAACCCGTGCCATCAGATCGCTAAAGCTGACCCGACAGACGGATCTGGCGTCGCAGGACCCATCGACTCGCGAGGTTGATGATGAGCACCATCGCCACGAGCACGAGCGCTGCGCCCCACGCCTGATCCTGCAGCTCTTTGTATGGCGTGAGTGCGTCGCGGAAGACGAGGAGCGGCAGCGCCGACATCGCGTGAGTGGGATCGACGCTCCACAACGGGTTGCCAAATGCTGTGAAGAGGAGCGGCGCAGTCTCGCCGGCCGCTCGTGCAACTGCGAGGAGAGCACCCGTGGTCACACCAGCTGCGGCCGCGGGCAGTATCAGCTGAAGCGAGACACGCCACCGAGGCAGACCGAGCGCCAGGCCGGATTCGCGAAGGCCGCCGGGAATCAAGCCGACCGCGCTCTCCGTGGTGCGTATGACGACGGGCAACATCAAGATGGCGATCGCCGCTGACGCGGACATTGCCGAATAGTGATGAAAAGGAACCACCAGCACCGCATACGCGAATAGACCAAGCGCAATCGATGGGGCTCCCACCAGCACGTCGCTCGCGAGCCTCACCCAGCTGGCCCATCGAGCATGCCCATACTCGGCCAGATAAACACCGCTGATCACACCCACGGGAATGGCCACCAGCGAAGCCATCCCCACCATCATTGCGGTGCCCACGATCGCGTGAGAGATACCTGAGCCTGGGATGCCAACCGGCCGTTCGACATTTACAAAAAACTCTGGATGACTGACGGCAGGAAGCCCCTTGGTGATCGTGTACCACAGCACCATCGCAAGTGGGATGAGGGCCAGACCGGTCAGCGCATACACGAGGCTCAGCGCAGTTGTGTTCTTGAAATGGCGCCACAGGTTTCGATTCATGCGGTCATCCTTGCCTGTGTCGAACGTACGAGGAGAAGGGCGATAAGGTTCACCGTCAGCGTCACCAGGATCAGCACCAGGCCAAGCTCGATCAACGCGGCCGGGTAGAGGGTGCCTGTAGCTTCCGAAAACTCGTTGGCGATCTTGCTCGCGAGGGTGTAGCCGGGCGCGAAGATGGTCGGCGGGATCTCGTCCCGGTTGCCGATGACCATGGTCACCGCGATGGTCTCGCCGAGAGCGCGCCCGAGCGCGAGCACCGTGGCGCCGAAGATGCCGGCACGCGCTGTCGGCAGGATTACGCGCCAGGTGGTCTCCCACCAGGTCGCGCCCAGCGCGACCGAGGACTCGCGCAGCCCCCTGGGCACCGCCCTGATCACATCGCGTGACACCGCTGCGAGTGTCGGCAGGATCATGATCGCCAGCACCAGCGAGGCGGTGAAGAAGCTGTACTGGCGCGGAGGGCCGCCGAGGAAACCGATAAAGCCGAGGTGCTGGGTGATCGGGGTTTCCAGGTACTTCAGGGAGAAAGGGGCCAGGACATACAGCGCCCAGATTCCGTAGACCACGCTTGGAATCGCCGCCAGCAGCTCGATGCCGGTTCCCATCGCGGCCCTTATGCCCTGCGCGCCCGGCTCCGCCAGCAGGAGCGACACTGCAACTCCCACCGGCAGGGCGATGGCGAGCGCGATGGCGCTGGTGACGACTGTCCCGTAGATGTATGGGAGCGCTCCAAAGTCGAGGGTCACCGGATTCCATGTCGATCGGACCAGGTACGCCGCCCCGTACTGCTGGATCGCCGGCAGCGCTTGCTGCAACAGCGTGAGCACGATCACGACCAGGGCCGCCGGCGCCGCCCCGCTGATCACAGCGGTCACGGTTCGATACCGATCGGTCGTTCTGGGCGCGCTCGCCACGAGCTTCGCGTCTACGGCCGCAGCCACGGGCTAGACCTCTGCTGCGGAGACGGCGTCGACCGGTGCTTTGCGATCCATGCGATAGCCGATGCCGCGCACAGTGACGATCTCAAACGGCGCGCGTGATTCGAACTTCTCCCGCAGCCACCGAATGTGGACGTCGACGGTCTTGCGGTCGCCATTGAACTCCCGTCCCCAAACGTTCTCGAGGAGGACGTCTCGCGTATGGACGCGGTTGGGGTACGCAAGCAGGTATGACAGGAGGTCGAACTCTCGCGCGGTGAGCCTGATCTCGTGGCTGTCGAGGATCACCCGGCGCGCCGCGCGATCGATGCTGAACGCTCCGATCGAGTCCTGCTCCGGGATTGACTTGGGCTCGTTGGCCTCGGGCTGCGCTCTTCGGAGCACGGCGTTGACCCGGGCGAGCACCTCTCGGATCGAGAAGGGCTTGGTGATGTAATCGTCGGCGCCGAGCTCGAGCCCGACGATCTTATCGACCTCGGCATCCTTGGCTGTGATCATGATGATTGGCACGCGGCTGCTCTTGCGGAGGGCACGGGTGAAGTCGAACCCGCTCATACCCGGAAGCATCAGGTCGAGAAGGATCAGATCGGGCCGCGACGTGCGCGCCGTGCGCAGCCCCGCGGCGCCGTCGGCCGCCTCTTGCACCGTGAAGCCGGCCGCACTGAGGTTGTACTTGAGCATCTCTCGGATTCCCTCGTCGTCCTCGACCACAAGGACGCGGCCCGAAGCGCCGTTGTGGGCTTGGCGAGTCATCCGAGCTCGACGACCTGACCCGTCTCCAGAAAGACGATGTCCTCGGCGACGTTGGTGACCCTGTCGGCGATGCGCTCGAGGTTGTGCGCGACCAGGAGCAGGGTGACGGAGCGGAGCGCGCCATCCGAGTCAGTCTTGCCATTGCCGATCTCAGCCACCAGCTCTTCGAAGACCCGGTGGTAGAGGCGGTCGATCTCGTTATCGCGGCCGGCGACCTCTCGCGCGTGGATCTCGTTCTCTTCGATCAGCGCTTCGAGGATGTCGTGCACCTGGCCGATCGCGAGCTCGCCCATCAGGCCGAACTCCGCCCGCAGTGGCTGCTCCGGCAGGCCGACCAGGGTTCCGGTCATGCGGGCGATCCGCACCGCGTAGTCACCCATGCGCTCCAGTTCCGTCGCGATGTACTGGATGCCCATGAGGTGACGCAGGTCGCGCGCCACCGGCTGCTGGGTCGAGATCACCATGAAGACCTGCTCGCGGATCTGGCGAAATAGCTCGTTCAGGTAATGGTCCTGGGTGCGCACTTTCTCGGCGGCGCTGCCGTCGCGCCGGCGTAGAGCATCCAGCGCAGCTTCGATCTGGGATTCCACGAGCGTCCCCATGCGTACAAGCGATTCCCGCAGGCTTGCGAGCTCTTTTTCGAAAGTCAGACGGGGCAAGGTATCGCTATCCGAACCGGCCCGTGATGTAGGCCTCAGTGCGGCTGTCTGTGGGTTGGTTGAACAGGTCCGCCGTGGACGCGAACTCGACCAGCTCGCCGTAGCGGTGGTCGGTGTTCATGAGCATGAAGGCGGTGAAGTCCGAGACGCGGGCCGCCTGCTGCATGTTGTGCGTGACGATCACGATGGTGTAGTCGCGCGCCAGCTCGACCATCAGGTCTTCGATCTTCAGCGTCGCCACGGGATCAAGCGCGGAGCACGGCTCGTCCATGAGGATCACCTCGGGGCTCACCGCCAGGCAGCGTGCGATCACGAGCCTCTGCTGCTGGCCGCCGGAGAGTGAGGTCGCCGGCGCGTCCAGTCGGTCCGACACCTCGTCCCAGAGGGCGGCGCTCTCGAGGCTGCGGCGGACGGTCTCGGTGATCCTGCTGGAGCTCCAACCGAGCAGGCGTGGCGCGAACGCGACGTTGTCCTTGATCGACATGGGAAAAGGGCTCGGCCGCTGGAATACCATGCCCACCTTCTGACGCAGCAACAGCAGCTTGGTGGTCGTCAGGACGTCGTCGCCGTCGAGGATGACCGACCCCTCGGCCCGGGCGTTGGGCACGAGGTCGTACATGCGGTTGAACACTCGCAGCAGGGTGGTCTTGCCGCAGCCTGAGGGTCCGATGATGGCTGTGATCCGCTTTTCTGGGATCTCGAAGCTCACGTCGTGCAGGGCCTGGGTCTTGCCATAGAAAAAGGAGAGGCTTTCGACCTTGAACTTGGTCGGGGCCGCTCCGTGCACGGTGCGGAGCTCTGGCCGGCCTACCTGTGCCAACGGCTGAATCGTCGGTCTACTTTCCGCCACCCCGACTCAAGGATATCCACGCGCAGATTAAAGGCAGTTTATGCACCCGTTAAGAGTTCCTGGGCAGGGCGATGGTGAACACCTGGCCGCCATCCCGCGCGGTCTCGGTCCAGATCCGCCCCCTCAGCACCTGCACCAGGTGCTTGGTGATCGCGAGGCCAAGCCCGAAGCCGCCCGCCTCGCGTGGGCGCGCCCGATCCACCTTGTAGAACCGCTCGAACACGCGGCTCCAGTGCTCGGGCGAGATGCCAGGGCCGTGGTCGCGAACGCTGAGACGAACCTCGTCTCCCGCCACCTCAGCACGCACCTCGATCGCGGTCCCGGGAGGCGAGAACTTGGCGGCGTTGTCGAGAAGGTTGCCCAGGGCCTGGACGAGCTTGGGGCGGTCGCTGGTGATGGTCAGGTCCGGCGGGATATCTGAAGTGACCGGCCGGTCGATCTTGAGCCTTGCCACGCTCTCGGCGACCAGCTCCGCGAGGTCGAAATCAGTCAGGTCGATGGACATCGACCTGGCCTCGATCTCGCCCAGCTGGCGAAGGTTGTCGATGATCTTCGTGACCAGGTCCGCCTCCCTGACGGCTCTTTCTGCGAACCGCCTGCGGTCGCTGGGCGCTGGATCCCCCATCAGGCTTTCGGCAGCGAGCCGCAGGGACGTCAGGGGCGTCTTCAGCTCGTGCACGAGGTTGGCGACGAATTCCTCGCGCACCGTCGCGAGGCGCCGCAGCTCGGTCATGTCGTTGAGGAACATGATCGTCTGGCCCGCCCGCGGACCCGGGACCATCGTGCATCTGACGACACGGCGGTGATGCACAAGGTACGTCTCCGCGTGAGCGTCCCCCTGCGCGAGTAGCTCCACCAGCCGGCCCTCCAGAGTGACCTCCACCAGGCTGTCCGGCAAGCGTGCGCGGTCGATCTCGAAGAATTCGCGGGCGGCTGCATTGGCGTCGATCACGCCTCTCTCCGCGGCGATCAGCAAGGCCATCACCGGTGCGTCCTCCAGGACCTCGGCGAAGGAGTCGATGGGCGGCACGACAGGTTTGACATCGTCGAATCGGCGCCGGCGATCCCAGATCACGGCCGGAGTATATGAGGGGATTGGCGGCACGGAGGCTTAAGGTCCTGTTAACCCCGCCTTAAACAGCTGTCCATAACGTGGTCAGCGTCATACATCCGCGTCTGGTTAGGAGGGGTTCGATGCTTTCAGTGAGACCAATGTGGCGAGCGCTGCTCGTGGGGTTGGCAGCCGCCATCGTCGCAACTGCATGCGGCGGCACCAACACGCCTTCATCCTCTGCGGTTGGGAGCGGGTCGCTGACAGGCGCGGGAGCAACCTTCCCAGCGCCGTTTTACACCAAAGCTTTCTTCACGTACACGCAGCAGAACCCGCAGGTGACCATCAACTACCAGTCGGTCGGCTCAGGCGCCGGCATCCAGCAGTTCATCAAGAACACAGTGGACTTCGGAGCCAGCGACGTGCCGATGGGCGCGGCCGACATCACCTCGGCCGGCGGCGCTGACACCCTCACGCAGATCCCAGCGACCCTGGGCGTCATCGCAATCACTTACAACTTGTCCGGCGTCACCAAGCTGCAGATCGATGGTCCCACGCTTGCCAACATTTACCTCGGCAAGATCAAGAAGTGGAACGACCCCGCGCTGGTCGCGCTGAATGCGGGCGTCACACTTCCCAACAAGGACATCCAGGTGGTTCATCGCTCGGACTCGAGCGGCACGTCGTATCACTTCACGGACTACCTCGCCAAAGTGTCCGACGAGTGGAAGTCCAAGGTCGGCGTCGGCAAGGCCGTCAGCTGGCCGGCAGGGATCGGCGGCAACGGCAACCAGGGTGTTGCGCAGGCCGTGCAGTCGACCGATGGAGCGATCGGCTACAACGAGCTGGCGTACGTCATCAGCGCCAACATGACGCAGGCCTGGCTCAAGAACAAGGATGGGAACTACGTGCAGGCCAGCATCGCCGGGGCCACAGCGGCCGCAGCTCAAAACACAAGCGTCAGCCCGACGAACTTCTCGATCACCAACGAGCCAGGGGCTGACACGTACCCGATCGCGGCGTTCAGCTGGGTCATTCTCCGCACCTCGTACTCGGACGCCAATAAAGGCAAGGCCGTTGTGTACCTTTTCAAGTGGCTGACCACCGACGGCCAGTCAATCGGGGCTTCGCTCCAGTACGCGCCGCTGCCGAGCGGCGTGCAGACCCTCGCGCAGGACAACCTCAAGCTCGTCAAGGCCGGAGGCGCGGCAGTTCTCAGCTAGACGACGTCGACAGCGATTCGAGCGGCGCGGGTGTTGGGCCCGCGCCGTTTTCTTTTATCGGAGAGGCTTGCGGTTCGGAATGCCCGGGCGCCGCGGATATCCATCAGGCGTCGGTCGAGTCTTCTCGATGACCACCACCGTGCCGCTGCGGCGAGCGCCTGATGGCGCGGCATGGACGGCGACGAGAGTGCCGCCCATGATCTCGATCGCGCGCTCCCCGTTGCCCGTTCCCTCGCTTTCGGTCTTCTGCGCGAGGAGCCTTCCCCCGACCCGGACCAGGCCGAGGCACAGCTCCGCGAGCACGGGAAGTGGCGCCAGGGCCCTCGCCACCGCGACGTCGAACGACTCTCGCAGGCGGGGATCGTGGCCGGCATCCTCTGCGCGCCGCGCCAACACCTCGACGCGTTCGATGCCCAGCCGGGCGCAGGCATGGACCAGGAAGGCTGCCTTGTCCTGATCGGCCTCGATCAGCGTGAGCTCGAGTTCGGGCCGCACGATCTTGAGCGGGAGGCCTGGGAGACCTCCGCCGGACCCGACGTCCACCACCCTCCGGGCGTCGCCCAGGTGATCGAGCAGGACCAGGCAGTCGTCGATCAAGCCGGGATCCGGCCGGGCCACCAGCCCGGGCCACGCCGAGACCATTCCTGCGAGCTCAACCAGCTTAGAATCGTTCACGAGATGCCCATATACGAGTATCGGTGCGAGAGCTGCTCGGGCAAGTTCGACGTTTTGACTCGGTTCGCGGAAAGGGACCAGGCGCAGGTCTGCCCTTCATGCGAGTCGACCAAGACGAGGGTGCTCGTCTCGAGCTTCGCCTTTGCGGGCACCGGCGACTCCTCCTCAGCCTTCGAGGCTGGGGGCGGCGAGAGCGCCGGCGGCTGCTGCGGGGGCGGTTGCGGCTCTTGCGGCTCCAGCCCCAACTGACGAAGTAGCTTGCTGTACCCGGTGACGTACCGGGTCAACGCCGCCGGCCACATGGAGGTGGGCGGGTGCGACCTCGTCCAGCTGGCGCGCGAGCACGGCACCCCGCTTTACGTGTACGACGAGGCGACGGTGCGCCAGCGCAGCGCCGAGTACGTCGCCGCCATGGGCCGTGCCGGCCACGTGCTTTATTCGGCCAAGGCTTTTGCGTCGCCCCACTTCCTTCGCGTCGTCGCTGACGAGGGATTGGGCCTGGACGTCGTGTCGGCGGGCGAGCTCGACCTCGCGCTCCGCTCCGACTTCCCGCGCGACCGCATTCATTTTCTCGGCAACAACAAGAGTCGAGAAGACATCGAGGCTGCGTATGCGGCCGGGGCCACGATCGTCATCGACGGGTCGCACGAGTTCGATCTGCTTGGGTCCGTGGTCCCTGAAGGCAGGCGGGCTTCTGTGATGTTGCGCATCTCGCCCGGGGTCAAGCCCGACACGCTCGACCACATCTCAACCGGCCAGCTCGATTCGAAGTTCGGATTCTCGATCGAATCCGGCAGTGCGCGCAGAGCAGTCGAGCAGGCGCTCAAGCATCCGCGACTGGACCTGGTTGGTTTGCACTCGCACATCGGCTCTCAGATCTTCGCCCTCGGGGCTTATCAGAAGGCGATGGAGATCATGCTCGACCTGCTGGTCGAGCTTCGCGACGAGCTGAAGTTCGAGCCGCGCAAGTTAGGGGCAGGTGGTGGGCTCGGCATTGCCTACACCCACAACGACGATCCGCCGACGCCGCGCCATTTCGTCGAGACCGTGCGCCACGCGCTTGACTCGGGATGCGCCGAGCGGGGGCTGAAGGTCCCGGAGCTCGTGGTCGAGCCAGGTCGATCGATCGCGGGCCCGGCAGGTGTTGCTCTGTACACGGTGGGCTCGATCAAGGACATTCCCGGCGTGCGGCGATACGTCGCTGTCGACGGAGGCATGGGCGACAACATCCGGCCCAAGCTCTATGGCGCCCGCTACGAGGCGGTGCTGGCGTCGGCGCCCGAGCGTGCACCTGCAGGCAAGGTGACCATCGCAGGTAAATACTGCGAATCGACCGACATTCTCATCACCGACATCGACATGCCGGAGCTCAACTCAGGAGACGTGCTCTGCGTGCCGGCAGCCGGCGCGTACTGCCTGGCGATGGCGAGCAACTACAACGGAATGCCGCGCCCGGAGGTGCTGATGGTCCGCGACGGCAAGGCCCGAGTGATGCGCCGCCGCGAAACGTTCGACGACCTGGTCGCGGCCGAAATCTTCTAGAGGATGATCGAGATCGTCGCGCTGGCGCTGCGCCCGGCGGCGTCAGTAGCAGTCACGTGGTCAGTGCGGAGCGCGCCGCCAGGACTGGTGACCGTAGTTGAGAAGCTTCCGTTGCACCCGACGGTGACTGTCTTCGTCGAGTAGGCGGTGCTGCTCCCGCCCTTGTAATAAGAAACAGTCACTGTCTTGTTGGGCGTGAAGTTGGTGCCGGTAATCGTGATCGGGCCCCCCGACAGCAGCACAGTGTTCGGCGAGGCGTTGAGCGACGCGCTCGAGGTCGAGGTCGGGCAGGGATTTGGAGTTGGAGTTGGGCTGGGCCTCGGGCTCGGCTTCGGGCTCGGCTTTGGGCTCGGCTTCGGGCTTGGCTTCGGACCTGGGCTCGAAGTCGAGCCGGACGTCGGGTTCGGACTTGGGCTTGATCCAGGCCGCGGGCTCCGACCGGGGGTCGGTGAGGTTCCAGGCTTGCCCGATGCGGATGGCGACGGCGCGCTGGACGAAGGAGTCGGGCTCGGGAGCGTCCCCGGGGCGACGATGCGGAGCGGCTTTTGCAAGGGGCATGAGCCGCTCCAACAGACCTTCACCACGTGCATGCCCGTGGTCACTGCGGAGGGAATTACGATCCCTTGCCGAAAGTCGCCCTGGCCGCCGGCCTGAAACGCGAAATAGAACGTCTCATCGCTATGGAGCTGAATCTGGCCGAACTGATCGGCGGGGAGCCGTGACGCGACGACGTCCACCGTGTCGCCTGGGACCGCGATGATGGGATCAAGGGACATCGTCGGCTGAAGATCCGCTGCGGCGCAGATGCCGCCAACCACCAGCAGCAGGACCAGGATGACGGCGCCGGCGATGATCTCGTAGAGGCGCCTGCGCCGCTTGGGGTCACTCGGGGCCGAAGGGGTTACGGGCGCTGCCGCCGAGCTCGGCGGCATCGCCATCGCGATCGTGGCCGCGCGGGCAGAGACCGGCGCCAAGGGCTTGGTCGTCACCACTGCGAGCGGCGCAATCCTCACTGTCTGGGCACCCGCCTGTGCCGGCTCGCCGGCCAATGCGGCAGCGAGAGCCTCGACGAAGGCTGTCGCCGTCTCCCACCTTGCCTCGGGCGCCTTGGCCAGACCGCGAAGAATCACAGCGTCTACTTCTGGAGTGAGCGACGCGTTGCGGCTGCTCGGCGCCGGGGGCTCGCGATGGACGTGCGCGTACAGCAGCTCGAGCACGCCGTCGCCGTCGAACGGGATGACGCCAGTCAGCATCTCGTACGCCATCGTCGCCAGCGAGTAGCGGTCAGCCGCCGGGCCGACCTGGTGTCCCGTCACCTGCTCCGGTGCCATGTACGCCGGCGTTCCGGTTGTGACCCCGGTCATCGATTGGATCGAGGATCCCTGCAGGAGCTTGACCAGGCCGAAATCGGCGAGCACAGGAGTCTCGTCCTTCTCCAGCAGCACGTTGCCCGGCTTGACGTCTCGGTGAACGATGCCGAGGGAGTGCGCATAGTCGAGGCCGGCCGCGATCCCTCGCAGGTAGCGCAGAGCGATTGGCCGATCGAGCGGCTTCTGTTCCATCTTGCTGGCCAGGTTGCCGCCGGGAACGTACTCAACGATCATGTACGGCGTTCCCTCGTACTCGCCAAAGTCGTAGACGTTCACGATGTTCGGGTGGCGCATCTGTGCGATGGCTTGAGCCTCGTGGCGGAAGCGCGCGGTGCCGTCAGGCGTGGAGGCGATTCCCTGCAGAACCTTGACCGCGCCGAAGCGCTCGAGCTGGGGATGGTAGGCGCGGTAAACAAGGCCCATGGCGCCCTGGCCTATGAATTCTTGGACCTCGTAAGAGCCCAGCCTGGTTCCTGGCTCGATTGACACGGCCACTGATTATGTAGCCCGGTTCCGGGCGCAGAACTCGCTTAACACGGTCAGGAAACGAACCAACCCGTCCACAGGGTCGTCCTTACGTAGTGGTTTTCCACCCCCCGCCGCCACCCCTGCGGACAGCCACCACCCCGCTGAGAATCGAAACTGCGATCTCGGCCGGTGTTTTTGCCCCGATGTCCAGGCCGACGGGGCTCTGGATGCGGGCGATCACCTCCTCGGCCACGCCCTTGGCCCGCAGGGCATCGAGATGGTGGCCCGTGTGGCGGCGGCTGCCGACCAGGCCGATGAACCGGGGCTCCTTTGGCAGGAGTGCCTCCAGGGCCTGCACGAGGTCGGGGGCGTCGTGATCGGTGTGGACGGCGTAGACCTCCGAGCCGAGCGCCGCGCCGACGCGATCCATCGAACCGATGGCCGCCGGCCAGTCGCCACCCTCGAGCCGTTCCTTCCGCGTCTCGACCAGCACGGTACGGAAGCCGACCTCGGGCGCCATGCGCAAAAGGGACCGCGCAATCGGAGTCGCGGCGAACACGACCAGCGTCGGGGCCGGAGCGTGTGGCTCGACGTATGCCTCGATCGAGCCAAGGTCGTGCCTGTAGGTTCGCAGCACCGGGGCGCCGGTCTCGGCGATGCCTGGCGCGTCGGCCAGCGCCGCGGCATCGAACTCGCTGCAGCCAAGGGTCCCGGCGAGCGTCGCCGTGCGCGACAAGAGCAGCTTGGCGCCGGCCTGTGAGGGCGGTTCGCCATCCAGCCTGATGACGGTGGCCAGGAGCACCTCCTCGCCACGGGAAATACGACTCGCGAGCTCCTCCTCGACGCTAGGCATTGACACTTGATCGCGTCAGCACCGACTCGATGATCGCGCGGGCGCGCGTGACCTCATCGTCGCCGGTGCCATAACCGGTGGTCAGCCGCACGCTGCCCAGGGCCTCCTCAAGGCTCAGGCCCATGGCAAGCAGGACGTGCGACGGGTCGAGCGAACCCGACGCGCACGCCGAGCCGCTCGACGAAGCCACCGCCGCCAGGTCGAGAGCGAGCAGCACGTCCTCGCCTCTGCGATCCGCGAACGTGCAAGTAGCGAAGTTGGGCAGTCGCGTCTCGCCGCCTGTCAGGCGGCCGCCCATCTCGTGCAAGACATCGCGCAGCGCCGCGGATTGAGCGGCCGCGGTTCGAGCGCGTGCGTCGCGGTCGCGAACACAGGCAGCGAGCGCGGCTGCGATGGCAACCGGGCCGGACAGCTCCTCGAATCCGGCGCGCCGTCCCCACTCCTGCGGGCCGCCATACAGCAGCGGGTCCAGGCGTACGCCATCTCTGACGAAGAGGATTCCACCGCGACCTGCGCCGAGCTTGTGCCCGCTGAAAGAAACAAGGTCGGCGCCGCTTGGGACCGGAATCCAGCGCGGTCCCGCACACGCGTCAACGTGGACGAGGGCTCCGAGCTCATGCGCGCGAGCGATGACTTCGGACACCGGCTGGATCGTTCCCACCTCATTGTTGGCGAGGCCGATCGACACCAGGGCCGCGCCGCGCGGAATGAAATCTGGATCCGCGCGCGCAAAGCCATCGACAGAGCCGATCAGCACGGCGCGGCCCTCAGATTCCAGGCGCCTCACGACACCGAGGACAGCCTGGTGCTCGGCTGCCCAGGTCACGACGATGCCGCTCTTGGGGAGGCGGCGGGCAGTTCCGAAGAGCGCCAGGTTGATCGACTCGGTTCCCGAAGACGTGAAGGTGATCTCGGCGCGATCGGCTCCAAGTGCCGCCGCGGCGCCGTCTCGCGCCCGATCCAGCGCGGCGCGTGATGAGCGACCCTCCGCGTGCAAGCTGGATGGATTGGCTTCGGGTAAGTCGCGGAGAGCCGCCGCGACCTCAGGCAGGACAGGCGCGGATCCGGCGTCGTCGAGGTAGATGCGGCTCATGCGCTGAGTGCCCGCAACGCGGCGCCTAGGGGTTTAGCCGCGGCTGTGGTCGGGCTGTTGGATGAGCTCGGTCAGGGTGCCCTGGAAGCTCTTGAGCATGAGATGAAGGTCGATGATCTCGTCGATGCTGATCGGCTCGCGGGCCGCCACCGGCTCCGTCGCAGCCTCCGTGTCCACGCTCTCGATATCCTCTACGCCGCCGCCTGCTATCGCGAGGACGACGATGAACGTCACCTGGCACTGCGCACACGTCACTTGCAGATGGAACCGCTCCTCCTCATGGCTGAGGACCTGGACTTCGCAACCCTTGAGGCTGCGGCCGCAGACCGGGCAGTTGTAAAACCGCGCACGGTCGCGGATGAACTCGATGATGCTCATCGCAAAACCATCTTACGCCGCTAGCGTCGGCCTTCGATGCAGGTGCAGCCGTGAGGTCCGACCTCTGCGGCGTGGGCGGTTCCCGCGGGCAGGACCATGCGGTCTCCGGCGTTCAGCTCCAGGCGTCTGCCAGTGGCTTCGAGCACAAAGGTGATCGAGCCCTCCACGCAGTAGAGCACCTTCTCGTAGCCATGGCTGTGAGGGGCGTATGTGTCGCCCGCGCCGTTCGACCATGAGTAGCAGCCGCCGGCCTCGTTTCGCAGCCTGGTCATCAGGTCCTCCGAGGTGGTCACGGGCACGATTCTAAGATGGCGATGATGAAGCCTCGATTCCTGGCCGATTGCAATGTCGGGCGTCTCGCGCGCTGGCTTCGTGCCCTGGGCTACGACGCTTCGTACCACACTCGAATCGGCGACGCCGAGCTGGTTCGCGAGGCGGCGGCGGAAAGCCGTGTCGTGCTGACACGCGATCGGGATCTGACCAAGCGGCGCGCGATCCAGAGCGGCGCCGTGCGCGCAGTTCTGATTCGCGACGACGATGTCACCAAGCAGCTCCGCCAGGTCTTTGCGGAGCTTGGGCTCGAGCTGAAGGAGGCCCTCACGCGGTGCATCGAATGCAACGCGGAGCTGCAGCCGCGCGTTGCCTCTACCGTCGCGGAGCGCGTGCCTCCATACGTGCGCATGACGCAGTCGCGCTATTCCGAATGTCCGGACTGCGGCCGCATCTACTGGGCGGGGACTCATTGGCAGCGCATGCGCGAGGTGCTGGCAGGCCTGTGAGAGAGATCCTTCGCCGGCTGCTCGCCGGTGAGCTGAGCGAGGACGAGGCAGTGGCTCAGCTGCGCATGCTGCAGCTCAATGAGCTCGGCGGCCGCGCGCGGCTCGATCTCGGCCGGTTTCTGCGCCGCGGGCTGCCGGAGGTGGTCCTGGCCAGCGGCAAATCGCCGGCGGATGCGGCCCGGCTCGCCGTGGCGATGGCCGAGCGCCAGGGCCAGGGCCTGATTAGCCGGATGTCGAATGCGCATCGCGCGGCGCTCACGACCGCCGCGTTGGACGCCGGAATGGAGGTGATCGACTACTCGAACTCGGCTCGAGTGATCCGCCCAGGGTTCGTCCCAGAACCCGTCGCCGGCAAGGTCGGCCTGCTCACCGCGGGCACTTCCGATGTAAGCGCGGCGGATGAGGCCAGGATGGTCGTCGAGGCGTGCGGGCTCGAGGCCCGTCTGGAGGCCGACCTGGGCGTCGCCGGCCTGCATCGCTTTGTCGGACCGCTGGCTTCGACGCTCGAGTGGGGCGCCGACGCGATCATCGTCGCCGCAGGCATGGACGGGGTGCTGCCAGGCCTGGTCGCCGGTCTGATCGATGCCCCAGTGATCGGATTGCCGGTTTCGACGGGGTACGGTCGCGGCGGCGCCGGCGAAGCGGCGCTCAACACCATGCTCCAGTCGTGTTCCACCGGGCTCGTGGTCGTCAACATCGACAACGGCGTCGGGGCAGGCGCAGCCGCAGTGCTGATCGCTCAGCGCCGCCTGCGTGGACGCAGCCAGGCGACGATCCCGAACACGATCGCGCCAAGTATCAGCAGGCCGAAGAAGATCGGGAACGCCGCACGTGACAAGTCGGCTCCGCGGACGAGACTGAAGGACAAGGCTGCGACCACGACCAGCAAGCCGACACATACCAGCAGCCACGGAAAGCCTCGGCGCCGTCGGCCGTAGAACAACAGCCAGAGCGCCCCGGGTCGTTTTTTAGGCGCGGTCACATCAGGCCACGCAGCTCGGCCAGCGACCCAATCGTGGGAATGCCATCGGGCGGAATCTGCGCGGAGTGCGCGGTGTAGATGACCGCGCGCATGCCGAGCGCCAGCGGGCCTTCATAGTCTTCGCGAACACGATCGCCGACGAACAACGCTCTGCCGGCGTCGACCCCGAGTGCTTCGAGAGCGGCACGGTAGATGTCAGGCGCAGGTTTGCGCCGGCCGACCTGGCTCGAGAACAGGACGGCGTCCATCCACTGTGCGATTCCATTGGAGGTCACCTGACGGAGCATCATCTCTGGCGGGAACGGCGCGTTCGAGCACACCGCGCGCTTGACGCCGCGCGCTTTGAGCCACCCGAGAGTTGCAGTGGCGTCAGGGTCGACACGCACGGCCCGGTCCCAGCACTGCTGCTCGGCGTCGAGAATCCGGTGCAAGAGCTCGTCGGGCAGGTCGAGCCCGGCCTGGCGCCACGCATCTCCATACACGTTCGCGTAAGCGACCTCGTCATCGCCGGGGCTGTCGATCTGCTCTTCAAGCGGCATGAGGACTTCGCGCAGGAGCGCATCAGCGGCGGGTGCCGGCGCGCCCACGGCGCGCTCGATCTCCGGCCGAAAGCTTTCCAGGATCCCGAGCAGGTCGTCGGTCGGGTAGTCGAACGTGACCAGCGTCCGCCCGTAATCGAAGAGCACGGCCTCAATGCTCATTGGCCCGCAGTCGCCGCGTTAAGGAAAGGCACCGTTGACTTGCGCGCGTACGCGGCGTTAAGGATGGGCCTTCTTGATTGCATCCGCATATCCTGAGCGCGTGGCGAAGGCGAAGCGGTTGACGCACCTGGACGAGCGCGGCGCTGCGCGAATGGTCGATGTCGCCGAGAAGCAGGCGACTGTCCGCGAGGCGCTCGCCGAGTGCGTCGTCCGCATGGCACCAGCGACCTTGCGCGCGGTCAAGGGCGGCACGGCGGCCAAGGGCGACGCGATCCAGGTGGCCCGGGTGGCCGGCATCATGGCCGCCAAACGGACATCGGAACTCATCCCCCTGTGCCATCCGCTGGCCCTGACCAGCGTGACGCTTGATTTCGAGTTCGTTCCAGGTGCCGTCCGCGTCCTGGCGCGAGCACGGGTGGTGGGCCAGACCGGCGTCGAGATGGAGGCGCTCACCGCCGCGGCGGTTGCCGGCCTGACCCTCATCGACATGACCAAGGGCATCGAGCGCGGGGTTTCAATCGAATCGGTCAGGTTGCTCGAGAAATCGGGAGGGCGCTCGGGGACCTGGAAGAGAGGCGTCGCGAAAACGAAGAGTTGAGCAAAGCCCACGTGATCACAGTCAGCGACGGGGTCTTTCATGGCCAGCGCGAAGACAAGAGCGGCCCGGGTCTGGTCGGCCTCTTGAGAGAGGGCGGTTTCGAAACTGGCGAACCCGAGGTCGTGCCCGACGAGGTCGAACGCATCGCAGACGCAATTGAGACGGCGGTCACACGCGGAGCCGCCATCGTCGTCACCACCGGTGGGACCGGCCTGGGGCCGCGCGATGTCACGCCACAGGCGACGGCGATGCTGATCGAATACGAGGTGCCCGGGATCGCGGAAGAGATGCGGCGCGTCGGTCTCGCAAGCACCCCGATGGCGGCCCTTTCGCGCGGACTTGCGGGGAAACGTGGTCAAGCGCTCGTGATCAACGTGCCCGGCAGCTTCAAGGGAGCCACCGAATCCCTTGGGGCGGTCATGCCCATGCTCGGCCACGCGGTGAACCTGCTCCACGGCGACACCGCCCACTGAAACTGT
This sequence comes from Candidatus Dormiibacterota bacterium, assembly GCA_036264335.1. GTDB lineage: Bacteria > Chloroflexota > Dormibacteria > Dormibacterales > Dormibacteraceae > Palsa-872. Next base: position 15,636 of record DATARC010000091.1, on the reverse strand, counting down.
TCGGATGAACCTGAACGCCGATCTCGGTGAGGGCGCCGGCGCCGACGAGGCAATCCTGGGTTTCGTCGACAGCGCGAACGTTGCGTGCGCGGCGCATGCCGGCTCGATATCGACTGCGATCGCGACCGCTCTTCGCTGCCGCCAGCTCGGTGTCGAGGTCGGTGCCCACCCCGGATACGACGACCACGCAACGTTCGGCCGCGTGGAGATTCCCCTGTCGGCAGCTGAGATCGAGGCTCTGGTCGCCTACCAGGTGGCCGGCCTCGCCGCGGTCGTTCCGATCGCGTATGTCAAGCCGCATGGTGCGCTCTACCACAGGTGCCAGGGCGATCCTGCCGCCGCGGATGCAGTGGCGCGCGTCGCCAAAGCGCACGGCGTGGGTTTGCTCGGTCAGCCCGATTTCGGGCTTCTCGCTGCAGCCCGCCGCGCCGGAATACCCGGCTACCGGGAGGGCTACGCGGATCGGTTGATGATGCCGGACGGAACCCTCGCCCCCCGTACGAGCCCAGGCGCCTTGCTGGAGCCTGACGCAGCCGCGAAGCAGGCTCTCGACCTGGCGCGTTCGGGTCGATACGACACGATCTGCATCCACGGCGACTCGAGCCAGGCGGCCGGCACGGCACGGGCCGTGCGGAAAGCCCTGCGTGACGCTGGGGTGGAAACGCAACCGCTGGCTCGAAGGTGAGCCCCGGCGGCGCGACCATCCGGCAGCTGCGGAGCTTCGCGGAGCTTCGCGAGCTCGAGGCTCTGCTGGCCGGGATTTGGGAGCGACCCGCCGAGCCTCCGGTCAATATCGACCTGCTTCGAGCGCTGGCACATTCGGGCAACTACGTGGCTGGGGCACGCATCGATGGACGCCTGGTCGGCGGCCTGGTGGGATGGCTGGGAACGCACGCAGCGGGCGAGCTTCACCTCCATTCGCACATCCTCGGCGTAGTCGTGGGCAGCCAGGTCGGCGGAGTCGGTTTCGTTCTCAAGCAGGATCAGCGCCGCTGGTGCCTCGAGCGCGGGGTGAAGACGATCGAGTGGACGACGGATCCTCTCGTCCGCCGCAACGCCTATTTCAACCTGACCAAGCTCGGAGCCCGCGCCAGCGACTACCTGGTCAACTTCTACGGCGCGATGACCGACAGCCTGAACGCAGGCGAAGAGTCCGATCGGCTCCTCATCACGTGGGACCTCGAGTCATCGGCGGCCCGGTCGGCGGCCGAGGGACACGCTTTCGAGCCGGACCTGGAAAGTCTGAGACGAGATGGCGCTGCCGTCGCATTGGCGGTCGGGACCGAGGGGGAGCCCGTGGCCGGCGAACGGTCCAGCGCGCGCGTCCTTATATGCCAGGTGCCTGAGGACATAGTGGCGACCAGGCACGCGACCCCCGCGATCGCGCACGCCTGGAGACTCGCGCTGCGGCGCGTGCTTGGCGACGCCGTGCAGTCCGGATACAGCGTCACCGGCGCCACGCGGACGGGCTGGTACGTGCTGGAGGGCCCCAGCCCCGAATAGACTCATTCATATGCTCGCAGTCGGTGACAGGGCGCCGGACTTCAAGCTGCCGACCACCGGGGGCCACGAGCTGACCCTCGCCGAAGCGCTCGAGAAGCACAAGGCGCTGGTCTTCCTTTTCTATGTTCTCGACTTCACCGGTGGTTGAAGGACCGAGTTGACCGAGTTTCGGTCCAGGCATGAGCAAGCGGTCGCAAACGGCATCGGCATCTATGCGATCAGCGTCGACTCGGTGTTTTCGCACGAGGCGTTCGCGAAGGAGCTGGGCGGGATTCCGTTCGAGCTGATTGCCGATTTCGAGCGCACGATGGTCACCGATTACGGGGTGCGGCGCGATGACGTCGCAGGCTACAAGGGCATGGCCAAGCGCACCGTCTACGTGATCGACCACGCCGGGGTGATTCGCTGGGTATGGGAGCGGTCGAAGGACGAGCCGCTGCCCGACTACGACCTTGTGCTCGCGGAAGCCAAGAAAGCCGCCGAAACGGCACAGGGTTCCTAGCAGCCGTCATCGCGCAGCGTCTCGAGGCCGGCGGCCAGCGCCTTGCGCATGGCCTGGGCGCGGGCCGTGGTGATTCCCGCCAGCTGCAGATCGTGTCCTGGCAGCAGCTGAGCGGCTATCGGAAGCGAGGCGCTCACGACGGTGGCCACCACTGGATACCCGCCTGCGGTCTGATGGTCGGCCATCAGCAGGATTGGCAGCCCGCCCCGCGGCACTTGCACCGCACCTGCCACGAGCCCGAATGAAAGCAGCTCCTCTCCCGTGTCTATAAGCCTCGGGCCATCGAGCCGGTATCCCATGCGATCCGAATCCGGTCCCACGGCGTAAGGAGCTTCGAAGAGCAATCGCCGGCTTTCCGCATCGAGTCGTTTCAAATGCGGCCCGGGGACTGCGTAGAGCGTGTGTTCGCTGTAAGCAGGGCGCAGCTCCCCGGGCATGTGCCGCCCCTCGACCGCCGGCTTTCTTGCTTCCCCCGCCACGCCCAGGGAGTCGCCCGCCTTCAGCGCCCGGCCCCGAAAGCCGCCTCGCGCGGTCAGGAGGTTGGTGGAGAGAGAACCCAGCCATCGATCTGCCGCGAAGCCGCCGGCGATCGCGATGTATGCGCGCGCGCCCTGGCGCCGGCCCGCAAAGGTCAACCTGTCGCCGGGACCCAGGAGGAAGCTCGTCCATGGGGGCGCCTCGGCGCCATTCACGCGTGCATCCAGGTCGGCGCCCGTAATCGCGATCAGACAGGACTGCTCGGCGATCAGGGCAGGCCCGAACAGAGTGCATTCGAGCGTGGCGAGCCCGGGATCGTTGCCGACCAGGAGGTTCGCGGCCGAATGGGCGAAGCGGTCCATGGCGCCTCCAGGCTGCACGCCGGCAGCGATGGCGTTGAGACGCCCGAGGTCCTGCACCGTCGTCAGGAGGCCGGGCTTTTCCACGCCGAGAGCAGGACTCACTGTGAGATTGAGAAAAACTTGACGCGGTCGCCGGCGCGGAAGAGGCACGGCGGGTCGGAGTCCGGAAGGAAAAGCTTCACATTGGTGCGTCCGATGAGGTGCCAGCCGCCCGGGGTGGGCAGCGGGTAGATGCCCGTCTGCCGGCCGGCGATTGCGACCGAGCCGGTGGGCACCTGGGTGCGCGGCAGGTCTCGCCGGGGCAGCGCCAGCTCTTCGGGGAGGGGGCCCAGGTACGCCCACCCCGGAACGAAACCGACGAGGAACACCCTGTAGATCGGTCGCGTGTGGATCGCGATGACATCGTTGCGAGAAAGGTTTAGGCGCTCGCTCACGTCGGCGATATCCGGTCCGTCGTAATTGACAGGGATCCGGTGTAGCCGGCCAGGCTCCTCCATCGGGGGGCGCTTGGCAGCCAGCCTCTTGATCGCGGCAGCCAGCGATTCATGGGTCGCCTGGTCCGGGTCGAAATGGACTGTGACGCTGGCATAACCCGCGATCGCCTGGCGCACGTCGCGGCGTTTCTTCAACGCAGCCGCCAGCGCAATGGCCCGGGTATTGATTGCGGTCTCCAGTCGAGTGCTCAGCTCCGCGAGCAGCGCGGTGTCGCCCAGCGGTTGGATTCGCATGAGTCAGGCGGCCGGGTTTGGGGCGCTGTGGAGCGCGGCTGTGGCGTGTGCGCTCACGAGGATCGCGTAGAAGATGCCGGGCACGACTCCAAAGCAGAGGAGGCCGATGCAAGCGATGCCCAGGGCCCATGCCGTGACGATGGCGGCGGCCGCGAGGTTCCACGTGGCGAAATCACGCGCCACGCTTCGGATCGCTGTCGGCACATCGAACAGCTCAGAAGGCCGGCCGCTCAAGGCAAATCGGTTGGTGGCATGTGGCATCAGCAAGAGCATGACAAGGCCCCACGGGAGCGCGAGGACGGCCACCGCGGCGAGCTCGGCGTAGAGCCGGGACAGGTTGGCGTCGGCGACTCGCCACAGGTGGGCCTGGTCGATCAACCCCGAGAGCGTGCCGACTGCCAGCGCGAAAGGTGCTGCCACGAGCGCGATGGCGAGGGCGATCCAGCAACCGTCAGCGATGAGCCTGCGCGATGGCGCCCACGATGGGAGGCCCGCTCCAGGATCGATGGCGGCTGCACGCGTGGCGGCCACTGCATAGCCGAGCAGCGGTATGAACGTTACCGGCAGGAGAACGACCATCGCGATGCCGATCAACCATCTGGATCGCCATTTGCCTCGAAACGGCCACGCGAACGACGCCGCAACGAGGTTCACGACGCAACCTTAAGGTGCGTTCCCAAGGTCGATGACGCTGCGGCGAGCAGCGCCTGGGAATAGGAATGGCCGGCCGCGACTTTCTGACTTCGATGGCCGAGCCGCCCCCGATCGCGTGCACGCTTTCCGCGGAGGACCTTCGTGACCGCGAAAAGGCCTGGGCCAAGTTGATCGCCAGCGGCCTGGTGCGGCGCGAAGCGGTCCCCGGCGGAATCAGGCTTACCGCCGCTCCGGGCGCTGCGGCCGGGCTTCTCGAGCTGATCGAGTTGGAGCGCGAGTGCTGCGCCTGGATCCAGTTCGACGTCCGCGACGGGGCGGTGGTGACGATGACCGCCGAAGGCGACGGCGAGTCGGTCCTGGCCGAGATGTTCAAAACGATCTAACGAGGAAGATCAGAAGGGTAGGCTCGCCGGGGACTAGCCGCCAGTTGGGTGCTGAGCATGCTCCGACGGTTCGACCTCGGGCGGCGGGCCGCCGCCGGCGTACTCGTCGTTGACCTGCACGACTTCTTCGCCGGGTGCTTGATCGCTGCTGGTCGGCTTCGCGCTCGGCTGGGAATCTCGTGGTTTCCGCTTGCGCCGCGCCATCACCCAACCGTACAACGCGCGCAAATCTCAGCGCTTGATCCGAACCTGAACCTGATCGCCCGCGGCAGTGACTTCGACGTCACCCGCGCGCAAGCGCATTCCTTCAAGGAGCCGGGTGGCGACAACGGCGCCTTCGTAGATGAGCTCTTCAAAGCGATCTCTTCCCTTGCCTCCCATCCTTACCACCACGCCTCCCGGGCTGCGCCAGACGCCGTTTCCCACGGCTTTGAAGCCGCCGGTCGACAGCTCTCCAATCTGATCGGGCGGCGGCGGTGGCGGTTCAACCTTCGGCCGGTTGACAGGTTTCGCAGGCATTTCCGAATCAGGCGCCGGGCGTGGAGCCGGTTTGCGAAAGCGGGCTTGCTCCAGCGACAGCCGAAGCAGCTCGGAGCCCTCTTCCTGTTCGAAGAACGCAGACGAAATTCGGCCCGCATCGCGCGAACGGCGGATGCAGTTGGCGCAATCGGCGTCGGTCTCGACGCCTGAGTAGGTCCCGGCCGCCAGAGTTTGCCCGCAGAGGGTCGTGACGGGACCGCTTCGAGGAACGCGCGGTGTGAGGTGGATGCGCCCGCCGGTCTTGCGGCGGACCGACTCCAGCCGGATCCCGGACACGCTCACGGCTTCGACGATAGCGCTAAATCAGCGCACCAGGTCCGGTACTAGAGCAGAGACTCGATCGCGTTGACAACCTCGGCTGACTGCGGCTCCACCTTGGAGCGGAACCGGCGCACGACGTGCCCGTCCTTGTCGACCAGGAACTTCTCGAAGTTCCATCCGACATCGCCGGCCTTGCCGGCGTCATCCGGAAATCGGCTGAGGATTGCGTAGAGCGGGTGCTGGTTTGACCCTTTCACGTCGAGCTTGGCGAACATCGGAAACGTGACCCCGTAGTTGATGCTGCAGAAGCTCTGAATGTCCTCTGCGCTGCCTGGTTCCTGGCGGAAAAACTGATTGCAGGGAAAGCCCAGCACCGTGAATCCCTGCGCCGAGTATCGGTCCTGCAGCGCCTGCAGGCCTCCGTACTGCGGTGTAAACCCGCACTTCGAGGCGGTGTTCACTGCCAGGACAACCTTGCCTGCGTATGCACCCAGGCTCGCCGGCTTTCCGTTCAGCAGTGGGAGCGCGATCTCGTGGATCGACGGCACTTGCGTTTGACTCATGACAACCTGAATTGAAGCCCAGGCGGCGCTATTCCCGGCCCTGGCGCGCGGCGACCAGGAACGCGCTCAGCGTCAAGACGGCGACCGCGGACAGGACGGCGGGCGCCGCCGCGATGCCAAACCACCCGATCCCCACGCCAATCGCCGGCGGGACGATGCCGCCGCCGATCATCGTCGCCGGAAACATCCAGGAGGTGGCTCGGGAATCGCCCGGCCTCAGCTTGGCCAGCCACACCAGTGCGGTTGGAAAGATTGGCGCGATGACGAGGCCGGTGACGACGTACGCGGCTGGCGCAGCGCGTCCGTTCAACGCAACGAGCAGGGCCACCGCAGCCAGGGCGGAGCCCGAGATGATGACCAGCCGCGGAGGCACGCGGTCGGGAATCAGGGCCGCCAGCAATCTTCCGATCGCGAGGGCCAGCCAGAAACCCGAGGTGATCGACGCCGCTTCGAGCGAGCGAAAGCCTACGGATTCGAGGTGTGAAGGCATCCACCCGCCAACGCCCGTCTCGACGCCCACATAAAGGATGAAGGCGACGAGAAAGATGACGACTAGGGCGTCCAGCCTGCGTGGACGCGGCCGCCCCTCCGTATTACCAACGGACTCGTGACGCACCACCGGCAGGCGGCCCCGGATCCCCACCACTGCCGGCAGCAGCACGGCCGCCAGCGCCGCAGCACCGCCGTACAGCGCAGTCAAATGGTCCTGGCTCAGCCTCGAGATCAGGACTGGACCGGCGACCGAGCCAAAGCCGTAGGCGCTGTTCAGTGCGTTGATCAGGGCCGACCGCCTCGGCCCCACGCTGTGGGCGATGAGCTGGTTGAGGCCGAGGTCGAGACCGCCAAAGCCCAGGCCCACCACAAAGACAGCCGCCAGGAAGGCGGTCCATGACGGGGCCAATGCCACCCCGGCGCACCCGGCGACGAGGGCGGCCAACCCGGCCCAGACGGCGGTGCGGCCCGGTACGCGCTCCATCGCCCACATCAAGGCGAAAACGCCAACCAACGCGCCGGCGAAATGAGCGCTGAACACGGCGCCGGCTTCCGGGAGGCCGATGTTGAAGCGGCGCACGAGGTGTTCGAGCAACGGGCCGTAAGAAGCAGCCAGGCCGCCCATCAGCAGGAAGGTCCCGGCAATCGCCGCGAGCGCGGTCTTCGGAAGGATTACAGGGTCGCCGGCTTCGCTTCCGGTCGACACCGCTGCGGCATCAGCCATCGCAACATGGTGACGGGAACCGCGCCGAGGCTCGGGCTGACGCCACCCCTATGATCGAGGTCGATGCCGATCAGGGTGCTGGCTTTCGATGGCGACGACACGCTGTGGCACAACGAGTCGCGCTTCAGCGTCACGCAAGGCGAGCTGCGTGAGCTGGTGCGCCGTCACGTGCCTGACGCCGACGTCGACAGCCATCTCTTCGAGGTCGAGATGCGAAACCTCAGCCTGTACGGATACGGAATCAAGGCGTTCACGCTGTCCATGATCGAGACCGCGATCCAGCTCACGGACGGGCGCATCCCGGCGGCCGACCTGCAGGTCATCCTGGGCTGGGGAAAGCGGATGCTCACAGCACCGACGGAGCTGCTGGAGGGTGTTGAGGCGGCGCTGCGCAGCGCGGGCGAGCGTTACTCGCTGCTGCTGATCACCAAGGGTGACCTGTTCGACCAGGAGAGCAAGCTGGCGCGCTCTGGCCTGGGCGACCTGTTCACGGGCGTCGAGATCCTGAGCGACAAGACAGCCGAGTCCTACCGGTCGGTGCTCGGGCGACGCGACATCAAGCCGGATGAGTTCGTGATGGTGGGGAACTCGCTGCGGTCGGACGTGGTCCCGGTGGTTGCGGTCGGGGGACGAGCAGTGCACATCCCTTATGAGGTGACGTGGCACCACGAGCACGTGCCGGAAGACTCACTCCCGAGCGAGGGCTGGTACCGCCTCGACACCATCGCCGGGCTGGACCGGTTGCTCGGCTCGATCGATGGTGGCTAGACCGCCCCTGTGCCGGTGCCGCCTCCGGTCATGAGCAGACCAAGACGCTCCTCCGCCGTACCAGCAGGCTCGATGCTCACGATGCGGCCCTCATAGAGGACGGCTATTCGATCGGACAGCGATCGGATCTCGTCGAGCTCGGCTGACACCAGCAACACCGCGGTGCCCTCATCTCGCTCCGCAACCAACCGCCGGTGGATGAACTCGATGGCGCCTATGTCGACTCCGCGAGTGGGTTGGGCTGCCAGGAGCACCCGCGGCTTGCTGGCCATCTCCCGGGCGACGATGATCTTCTGCTGGTTCCCTCCGGACAGGGCGCGCGCCGGTACGGCGATGCTCGGCGCTCGGATGTCGAACTCATTGACGAGCCTCACCGCCCACTGCTTGATGGCGGCTAGGCGCAGCAGCATGCCGCGCCACGAAAATGCAGGCGCCCGCTGACGGCCGAGCACCAGGTTGTCCGCAATGGAAAAGTTCAACACAAGGCCGGCGCCGCGACGGTCCTCCGGGATGTGGCAGATCCCGGCATCGCGCTCGGTCCTGGCATCGAACGTGGTGACGTCTTTGTCCCCCAGCATGACCCGCCCGCCGCTCGCGCGCCGCGTGCCTGCAAGCACTTCGAGCAGTTCGCTCTGGCCGTTGCCCTCAACGCCGGCGATCCCGAGAATCTCCCCCTCATGGAGGTCGAACGAGACGCCTCGGAGAGCCGGCACGCCACGGTCCGAGTTGGCCAGGAGGTCGTCGACTCGAAAGGTGACAGGCCCTGGGCGAGCCGGCTTCTTGTCAACCCGAAGCAGGACTTCGCGCCCGACCATGAGCGTGGCGATCTCCTGCTCGCTCGTCTGCTTGGTGACCAGGTGGCCGACCACCGTGCCGCGCCGCATCACTGTGATTCGGTCCGAGATCTCGAGAACCTCGCGCAGCTTGTGGCTGATGAAGATGATCGTCTTGCCACTTTTGACCAGGTCTCGCAGGACGTTGAAGAGCTCCTTGGTTTCCTGCGGTGTGAGCACACCCGTGGGCTCGTCGAGAATGAGGATGCTGGCTCCCCGATACAGCACCTTGACGATCTCGACGCGCTGCTGCAGCCCGACCGGCAGGTCGCCTGTACGGGCCTCGGGATCCAGCGCCAGGCCGTACTGGTGCGTAAGCGCCTCGATCTCCTTTCGCGCTCGCGCCGAGTCGTAGAAGCCGCCGTTCACGGGCTCGCGACCGAGCATTATGTTCTCGCCCACGGTGAAAACAGGGATGAGCATGAAGTGCTGGTGCACCATGCCGATCCCCAGCGAGATGGCGTCGCGCGGGCCGGTGATTTTCGCGGGCTTGCCATTGATCAGGATTTCTCCCGAGTCGTGGTGCACAAGCCCATAGAGGATGTTCATGAGCGTCGTCTTGCCCGCGCCGTTTTCACCGACGAGCGCGTGGATCTCTCCGGCTCGCACCTCAAGGTCCACGTGGTCGTTTGCCACCACGCCCGGAAAGGCCTTGGTTATGCCACGCATCTCAACCGCCGGCCGCCCACCGGAAGTCGACATCACTCCCCTCCCGCCACGTAGGGAATGCCGTCAGCCGCTGGTGGGCTGCTCCGCCCGACGACGCCCGCGAGCACGATCAGCGTGAGAAGGTAGGGCAGCGCGCTCAACAAGTAAGGCGACGCGTGAATGATCGAGTTGTTGTAGTAGATGGCCTCGCCGAGGCCGAATATGAGGCACGCAACGAACGCCCCGAATGGCGTCCACTTGCCGAATATCATGGCCGCCAAAGCGATATAGCCGCGGCCGTCGGTCATGTTGGGTACGAAGGTGTTTGAGATGCCGATTGCGAGGTAAGCCCCGGCCAGGCCGGAGAGGATTCCACTCGTGATGACCGCTCCATATCGAAGCCGAAACACATTGACGCCGGCCGTGTCCGCGGCCTGCGGGTGCTCACCGACCGCTCGAATCCGAAGTCCCAGCCGAGTCCTGAATAGAACGATGTGGGTGAGCACGAGAAGGATGAGGGCGACGTAGACGATCACATTCTGGTCGAAGAACACCTGGCCGACAAACGGGATGGAGCTAAGGCCGGGCAGCGCAATGTTCGGCAGCGACTCGCTCGTGTTGATGTGGCCCACATCTTGCAATCCGTAGACACGGTTCACCAGAAAGACCGTCAGGCCCGCGGCGAAGATGTTGATGGCGATCCCGCTGACGATCTGGTCGGCGCGGAAGCGGATCGAGACGACAGCGTGGATAAGTGCCATCAACCCACCCGCAAACATCGCCACGAGCGCGGCCAACCATGGATTGTGGAGGTGGAGGTCGGCGTACACGGCGAAGAAAGCGCCGGTCAGCATCATGCCTTCCATGGCGATGTTGACCACGCCGCTTCGCTCAGAGATGACGCCGCCGAGGGCCGGAAGCAGCAGCAGGGCGGAAAGCGCCAGGACCGACTGCCACAGGCTGGCGGTGATGAGCAGGTGAAGGATGTCGCTCAGAGCGGTCATGTGCTGACAGCGCTCTCATCAGGAGGCGCGGTGGCGGATTCGGTGACAAGCGCCGTCGCCGGTGCCCCCGACGGGGGTGCGGACCGGCGGCCGCGCACGCCGGGGATCTGGCGCACTATCGCGCCCAGGAAGTTGGCGGCGATGCTGAACAAGATCAGCGCCTGCAACACCAGGACGAGGTTGGAGGAAATGCCGGCATCACTCTGCATCACCGCGCCGCCGGAGTGCAGCGCTCCAAAAAGCACGGCAGCCAGGACGATGCCCAGCGCGCTACCGAGGCCGAGCAGGGCGACCGCGATGGCGTCAAAGCCCGTGGTGTCGCTGAAGTATTTGTCGGTCATCCCGTGGTCGACGCCTGCGATCTGCACCGCTCCGGCCAGGCCGGAGAACGCTCCGGCGATCAGCATCGTGACGATGATCGTGCGGCGCATGCTGACGCCCGCATAACGCGCCGCCTTCTGGCTCTGACCGAGCGCGCGAATCTCGTACCCGAGCGAGGTCCGCCAGAGAAGGACTGCAAAAACCGCTGCCGCGACGATTGCGATGATCAGCCCGGTGTGCACCCGGTACACAGTCGCTGGAAGGCCAAACACGATCACGGCGCTGTCGTTGGGGAGGAATGTCGGCAGCCTCGCGTTGCTGCCGATGGGGGCAGAGGCGGAGAACTCGCCGGGCGGCTGCAATGGGCCGCCGATGATCAGGTATCGGAGCAGCCACTGGGCTGCGTAGTTCAGCATGATCGTGGTCACCACCTCATGCGCGCCGGTGGTGGCCTTCAGCACACCGGCGATGCCAGCCCAAAGGGCGCCGGCGACTGCGCCGCTGATCAAGACCGCAGGCAGCAGCACCACGGTGGGCCATTCGGCGAAGTGAACACCGACGGCGGTGGCGGCCATGGTTCCTGCGAGGAGCTGTCCTTCGGCGCCGATGTTGAAGAGCCCAGCCCGAAACGGGAGGGCAACAGAGACGCCGCACATGATCAGCGGGATCGCGTAGACAATTGAGTTCGAGATCTGGAGGGCAGAGTTTTCGCCTTGGGCGCATGCGAGCCCGACGCCTCCGCAGAGCAGCCCCTGGTACGCATCAAGCGGGTTCGCCCCGGTGGCGAAGACGATGGCTCCGCCGACGACGAAGGCGAACAAGACCGAGCCGAGAGGGGCCGCAAGCCCACGCACGAGGCGGCCGATCACGGGCAGGCGACGGCGGGGACGGGCAACAACTGCGCCCGTCCCCATTGTGTTGCCTAGGTGGTCGGAATGGTGTCCGGCGGGGTCTGCGCGCCCGACTTGATGTCGGCCGCCAGCTTGTCCACCGCAGCCTTGATGTCGGCCGGCAGCTGGGTGCCGTCCGACAGCGGGTTGTCCAGCTGGTAACCGGTGGCGTCGTTTTGCAGGCTGAAGCGGTTCTCGCCTGACGCGAACTTACTCTGGACCACGGCCTGGATCGCTGTGTAGACCGCGACGTCGACCTTCTTGAGGGCGCTGGCAATCACGGAGGCGTCCGCACCCTTCTGGTCCGCATCGACTCCGAAGCCGTACACCTTGGCCTGTCCCGCCGCTTGCAGCGCGCCGAGGCCGCATCCGCCGGCGACCTGGAAGATGAACTCTGCGCCGTGGCCGATCTGACTGTTGGCGACGCCCTTGCACTTGTCGGCGGCGTTGAAGTCATTGGAGTAGCCGACGAGGACCTTAACTCCCGGGTCGACCATTTCCGCCGCCCACTTGTAGCCGGCGATGTAGTGGTTCACGGGCGGGATGCTGACACCGCCGACCGCGCCTATGACGTTGGTGTTCTTTGGCGCCTTGTGCGCCTTCTCGAGGAGCCCCGCGATCGCTCCCACCAACGCGCCGGATTCCTGTTCCTTGAACAGCAGATCCATGCAGTTGCTGAGCTTCAAGTCGTTGAAGCTGGCGTCTGTGCAGTAGCCGTCCACGATCGCGAACTTGATGTTGGGAAATTGCTTGGCGACGGTTCCCATCGCCGGCTGCATCAGGAAGCCGTTGCCAATCACCAGGTCGTAGCCCTTCGTGGCGAAGTTGGTGAGGTTGGGGACGTACTCGTCACCCGTCTTTGACTCGACAACGTCACCCTTCACATTGAGGCCGCCCGAGCATTGCAGGCCGCCGACCGAGCAGATGGTACCGGTCGAGGCGGCTTTCGCCAGTCCAACCGCGGCGAGGTGGTTGAAGCTCTGGTCGTTGAGCCCACCAGTGTCGGTCACCAAGCCGACCTTCAGCGTGGGTGACGGCGTCCCTCCGGCGGACGGGGTGCTGCCGCAGGCGGCCACCAGCAGCAGAGCTGCCGCCGCCAGTCCCAGGTACCTGATCTGCGAATGCTTCATACTGCCCGCCCCCTTCAACAATTAACCTTGCAACCAGCCGCCCGGAGTCGCCGATCGCGTCCGGTTCGCGCGAGATTGTAGTCCCTTTACGGCCTCCCCGACGCCGCTCGATTTTGAGGAAGGTGCGACCTGATGCAGCCGCTCGAAGTCATCAGCAGGAAACGCGACGGCGCAGAGCACTCGCCGGACGAGATCGAATTCCTGCTGTCCGGATACGTGGGGGGCCAGGTGCCCGACTACCAGATGGCGGCCTGGCTGATGGCGGTCTGCATCCGCGGCATGACTCGTGCGGAAACGCTGGCCCTGACGATGGCCATGGTGCGCAGCGGGGAGGTCCTCGACCTCAGCGGAATCGAGGGCATCAAGGTCGACAAGCACTCGACTGGGGGAGTCGGCGACAAGGTCACGCTCATCGCCGCGCCGCTGGCGGCCGCATGCGGGGTGAAGGTGCCGAAGCTGAGCGGGCGCGCCCTCGCCCATACCGGTGGGACGCTCGACAAGCTCGAGGCGATCCCAGGTTTTACCGTTGACCTCTCACCCGACCGCTTTCGCCAGCAGGTGCGGGAGGTGGGAATCGCTATTGCCGCGCAGTCGCCGCGTATCGTGCCCGCCGACAAAGCGCTCTATGCCTTGCGCGATGTGACCGCGACGGTGCCATCCATTCCGCTGATCGCCTCGAGCGTGATGTCGAAGAAGATCGCCGCGGGAGCCGATGCAATCGTGCTGGACGTGAAGTTCGGCCGGGGCGCTTTCATGCCCGATGTCGAATCGGCCACCACGCTGGCCGAGGAGATGGTGTGGCTGGGCGAGGGCGCCGGCCGGCGGACGGTGGCGCTGGTCACCGCCATGGACGACCCGCTCGGCATGTTCATCGGGAACGCGCTCGAGGTCGGGGAAGCGATGGCGGTGCTGTCGGGCGAAGGCGAGCAAGAGCTGCTCCAGGTTTCCCTGGATGTCGCCGCGGAGATGTGCCGGCTGGCGGGCGTGACGGCTGAACCTGCAGCCGCCATCAGGTCAGGCGCCGCCCTGGCCAAGTTCCGCGAGATGGTCACCGCTCAGGGCGGCCGGCTCGACGACGGCCTCCCACAGGCACCGACCGTGACGGTGGTCAATTCAGCGGCCGAAGGCTACGTGGACTCGATTGACGCCCTGGCACTGGGCCTAGCCGGGCTCGAGCTGGGCGCCGGCCGGCTGCGGAAGGAAGACAGGGTCGATCCGGCTGCCGGCCTGCACATTCACGCACTTGTCGGCAGCCACGTGAAGACCGGCGACCCGCTCGTTTCCGTGCACGCCCGATCACGGGATCTTGCGCAGGGGGTCGCACCTCGGCTCCGCGCAGCCTGGAGGTTGAGCGCGGACAGGAGGGAGCGCCGCCCACACGTGCTCGCCCGGGTTGACAGGGACGGCATCACAAAGGCCGGATAGACTTCGGACCGGCGCATGGCGAGCGAGAAGAAGTACCACATCGGCCTGGCGAAGGGCGAGGTTGGCGACTACGTCTTGGTGCCGGGCGATCCCGGCCGCACACCCCTCATCGCCAAATTCCTCGACGATGCGCGCGAGGTTGCCTTCAGCCGCGAGTACCGCACGTTCACGGGCACAGTCGCCGGCGTTCCGGTTTCGACGATGTCGACAGGAATGGGTGGGCCGTCGGTGGCCATCGGCGTCGAAGAGCTCACTGAGCTGGGGGTCCATACGTTGCTTCGCGTCGGCACGTGCGGCGCCGCGCAGCCCGAGATCAAGATGGGCGACCTGGTCATCGCGGAGGGTTCAGTACGAACCGAGGGAACCCCCAATGGGTACGTCCCTCCCGAATATCCGGCTGTCGCGTCGCGCGACGTCGTCAACGCGTTGGTGGCGGCATCTACGGCTGCGGGCGCCCCTTACCACCTTGGCGTCATCAGATCGGTCGATGCCCTTTACTCCGACCTGGTGCCGGACCGGATGCCGCGGGCCACAGAGCTGAAGGAAGAGCTGGAGATGTGGTCCCGCGCCGGCATCCTATGCAATGAGATGGAGTCGTCCACTTTGTTTGTCGTGTCACGGATGCGGCGAGTCCGCGCGGGCACCCTGAATCTCTGCGTCGACGAGATGAACGCGGGCGAAATCCACCACGTCGATCCGTCTCTCATGGACCGGATGTTGAGGGTCGCGGTGGATGCGATCCGCCGCTTGATCGAGCAAGACCTTGCCGCTAAACGTAAGTAGGCATCCGCTCGTTGCGGACAGCCTTGCAGGTTTGCGAGATAGGGCGACCGAGCCCGAAGAGTTCCGCGAGCTTGCAAGGAAAGTCATCACGCTCTTGATACATGAGGCGACCGCGAATCTTCCCGTACGCACCGGAACCGTGCAGACCCCGCTCAAGGAAGCGGCGGCGACGTTCGTCGAGAGCGAGGTGGTCGCGATCCCCGTGCTTCGGGCCGGCCTGGGAATCCTCGGCCCGGCGCTGGAGCTTCTGCCTCGCGTCAGCGTTGGTTACATCGGGCTCGAGCGCGACGAAGAGACCGCGGTGGCGCGGATCTACTACCAGAAGCTGCCCAAGCTCGCCGGCAAGATCCCGCTGCTGCTGGACCCGATGCTCGCGACCGGCGGCTCCGCCGCCCAGGCCCTTGACCTAATCAAAGAGGCCGGGGGCCGCGACCCCCGGATGATCTGCATCGTCGCCGCGCCGGAGGGCGTAAAGGTCCTGGAGGAACGTCACCCCGAGGTCCAGATCTTCACGGCGGCCCTGGACGAAGGGCTCAACGATCGGTCGTTCATCGTCCCCGGCCTGGGAGACTTCGGCGATCGCCTGTTTGGTACCGGCTAACCGAACCGCGCGTCGTAGGCGTTCTGGTTGCACCGCTTCAGCTC
>DATARC010000011.1:0-3949 GCA_036264335.1 Candidatus Dormiibacterota bacterium | reverse complement strand
TGCCGGGCGATGAGGCGATTGGCGATCTCGGTGGGCGCGTACTGGACGTGATGAAGCGCATCGCACGCGAACATCCAGGAGAGACGATGGCGATCGTGAGCCACGCCGACCCGCTGCAGGCAGCCTGGATCCTGCTCGACGGGCGCGCGCACAACGAACGCGAGCTGTACCGCAAGGTCGTCGACCGCGCCGGGTTGCTCCAGGTGGACCTCGATGGCGACAGGCCAATCTCCTGGGAGTACTTTCCGCCGCCGAAAATCTCGAGCCCGCCCAGCGCTTTAGCCTCTTGAAGTTCCCGGACGGTTTCCTGTGGGGCACCGCCAGCGCTGCCCACCAGGTCGAGGGTGACAACCGCAACAGCGACTGGTGGGAGTTCGAGCAGGAGCCCGGAAGGATCTCAAACGGCGACACCTCCGCGATTGCCTGCGATCACTACCACCGATACCGCGAGGACTTTGCTCTGCTCCGCGAGATGCAGCAGAACGCGCACCGGCTCTCCATCGAATGGTCTCGCATCGAGCCATCTCCCGGTGAATTCGACTCGCGCCAGATCCGCCACTACCGCGATGTATTGGGCGAGCTGCGAGAGCAGGGCATGCAGCCGATGGTCACGCTTCATCATTTCACCAACCCCTTGTGGTTCACGCGCAAGGGTGGCTGGACGGCCTCCGGTTCCGCACACGCGTTCATGCCTTTCGTCCATCGGGTGATCGACGAGCTCGGGGACCTGATCGGGCTCTGGTGCACGATCAACGAGCCGAACATCTATGGCGCGAGCGGCTGGGTCACCGGGGAGTTTCCGCCGGCCCGTCACGGTGACGTCGTCGGCCTCTACCAGGTGACGAGCAACATGCGGCGCGCCCATGAGCTTGCTTACAGCGCCATCAAGCGCCGGTGGCCCGACGCGATGGTCGGGCTCTCCCACCACAAGTTCCTCATGCTGCCCGCGACCGAGAAGCGGCGCGACCTGTGGGCGACGAAAACAGCGCAGCTGGCGCTCGACCGGTGGCCGGTCGCACCCGGCCGGCTGAGCAAGGTGGTGGAGGCCCCAAGCGACTTTGTCGGCATCGCCCATTACTGGGGCCAGATGTGCGCTTTCGATCCCCGGCTGCCGCAACACCAGTTCATCCGGCGATTCAATGTTCCCGATACGCCTGTGACCGACATGGGCTGGACGTCCGATCCGACATGGATGAGGGTTGTGCTCAACGAGCTCAAGTCGCTCGGCAAGCCGGTGTTCGTCACCGAGAACGGGCTCGCCAGCAATGACGACGAATGGCGTCAGCGCTACCTCGTCGACATCCTTTCCAACGTGCAGCTGGCGATCGAGGACGGGGTCGATGTTCGCGGCTACTTCCACTGGACGAACATGGACAACTTCGAGTGGGCGCGCGGCTACGCGATGAAATTTGGGCTCATCGATGTCGATCGCAAGACCCTTGAGCGGCGCATCAAACCCAGCGGGAGGCTCTACGCGCGCATCGCCCGGGCGAACTCGGTCGAAGCCCTGCCCTCCCCATAAATGGGGAGGGTAGACTCAGGCCCGTGAACCGAAGGTCGGGGGCGATCGCGGCCGTGGCGATAATCCTGGGTTCCGCGCTCATGCTGTCGCTTGCCTGGGGCCTTCAGCACGCGGCGCTGCAGCGCCCGGCCCTCATCGGCAATGCCGCGCCTCAGCTTGCGATCAAGCAGCTCGATGGCACGACGCTCCAGGTCTCGAACCTGCGCGGCAAGCCGGTGGTCCTGGACTTCTGGGCGTCGTGGTGCGTGAGCTGCGCGCAGGACCTGCCCGTGCTCGCGAGCGCTGCCACATCGCATCCCGGCGTTGCGTTCGTGGGCGCGGCCATGCAGGACACCGACGGTTCGCTGAATGCGTTCGAGCAGCGGCACCGACACCCGTACCCGGTCGGTCAGATCGTCGACGGCGCCTACCAGTCTTATGGCGTGGTGGCGCCTCCGGTGACCGTGTTCATCGATGCGAATGGCGTGGTCGTCGCCTCGTTCGAAGGGCCACTCGATACGCCGACCATCGACCACTACCTCGGGCTGATCTCATGATCCTGGGCTGGCTTCCGGGCGTGAAATGGGCGCTCCTGGGCGCGGTCGTGGCGGCTTGCGTGGCGTACCTCGTTTACTCCGCCTCTGGCGGATCTTCCGAGTACTACCTGACGGTGTCTGAGCTGCGTGCCCACGCCACGAGCGGCAACGTGCGCGTGGCCGGCGTCGTGCAGAACGACGTGCAGCGCAGCGATGGCGGCCTCCAGGTCCTGTTCACCGAGAAGGACGGCACCGCCTCGATCCCTGTCGAGTACCACGGCACGCTGCCCGACATCTTCCAGCCGGGGATCACGGTGGTCGCGGAGGGCAGGCTGGGGACCGACGGCATCTTCCATGCGCGCGCGGTCCTGGCCAAATGCCCGTCGCGCTTCTCCACCACGCCTTACACGCAGTGATTGGATATTTAGGCGCCGGCGCTTTGCTGGCCGGATTGGTCATGGCCGGGTTCTCGGCCGTGCTTTCTCTCTGGGCCGGCTGGCGTGAGGACGCGGTGTTCGTCCAGGTCGGTCGCCGGGCTTTCTACGCCAGCGCGGCGATGATCGTGGCCGCTTCCGTCCTGCTGGAGGTCGGCCTTCTGGCGCACGACTTCTCACTCGCCTACGTGACCGAACACACAGACCTGTCGACCCCGATCCCGCTCGTCGCCGCGGCTTTCTACGGCGGCCAGGAGGGCTCGCTTCTCTACTGGGCGCTCGTGCTGGCGCTGCTCGGCAGCGCCTCGCTGGTCGCGAGCTCCTCACTCGGGTTGCGCCTTGCCGCATACGCGGCCGGGATCCTGGCTGCGATCGAGACCTTCCTGCTCGTGGTCCTGGTCGTCGTCGCCAGCCCTTTCGACCTGCTGTCCATCACTCCGCCAGACGGTCTTGGCCTCAACCCCGTGCTGCGCGACATGGGGATGCTCATCCATCCGCCGGTGGTGCTGGCGGGCTTCGCGTCTTTCGCCGTCCCGTTCAGCTTCGCCGCCGCCGCACTGCTGGCCGGCCGGTCGGATGCGGCCTGGATTGCGCACACGCGCCGCTTCGCGCTGATGGCCTGGGCTTTGCAGAGCACGGGCCTCGTGCTCGGAATGTGGTGGGCATACCACGTGCTCGGCTGGGGTGGCTACTGGGGTTGGGATCCAGTTGAAAACGTGGCCCTGATGCCGTGGCTTGCCACCACCGCCTATCTGCATTCGTCGCAGGTGCAGGAACGGCGCGGCAGGCTGAAGGCGTGGAACTTCTCGCTGGTCATCGTCGCCTTCCTCCTGGTTGTTTTCGGCACCTTCATCGTTCGCAGCGGTGTCGTGCCTTCGGTGCACACGTTCGCCGTGAGCGCGATCGGCCCGTGGTTTTTCGGGTTCCTATTCGTATGCCTCGTTTTCTCAATCGGCCTGATCGCTTTCCGCGCCGGCTCGCTCTCGAGCACGACACGTGCTGCGCCGACCGTGTCTCGCGAAAGCGCCTTTGTCCTGCAGAACCTGCTGCTGATGGGAGTCATCGCTGTCGTGCTCTGGGGAACTGTCCTCCCACTGGTGTCGGGCATGCTCGGCCAGGAGCGCGTGGTCGGAGCGCCGTATTACGAGCGCGCGGCCGGACCGCTGTTCGTGGTGCTCCTGGCGTTGATGGCGGCCGGTCCCCTGCTGCCATGGCGCCACGCGGGATCGTCGTTGGTCAACTCGCTGCGCTGGCCCGCGGCCGCCGCCGGTGTCGTCGTGATCGTCCTTGTCCTCGCCGGCGTGCGCTCGATCCCGTCGCTGCTGGCCATTCCGCTCGCGGCCGCCGCCGGCACGACCTGCCTGGTCGAGTACTCGCGAATGGGTCTGAAGCTGAGCCGCTCTGCCAAGGGCTGGGCCCATGCGGCTGCGGTGGTCGTCAGAAAACGCCGGCGCTACGGCGCCTACCTCGCGCACCTC